>SKVE01000950.1 GCA_007129635.1 Planctomycetaceae bacterium | reverse complement strand
TGGTCGGGGTGATCCACCGCAGCGGCGGCATGTTGGGGCTTGTGGCCCTGTTGAGTCCTCTGGCTCGAGGTCGGCGTAGCGGTCAATGGACCGCTTGGCTGCTGGGGATGGTCGTCTTTTTCGACGACTATGCCAATACGCTGCTGTTGGGCACGACGTTACGTCCGCTGGCGGATCGGTTGAAGATTTCGCGAGAAAAACTGGCCTATGTGGTCGATTCCACTGCTGCGCCGGTCGCTGGTTTGGCGCTGATTTCGACCTGGGTCGCGGGCGAGATCGGCTTCATTCGCGCTGGCTTCGCTGGGCTGGAGTCCGAGGCGATCCAGGTCGACGCGTTTCGTGTTTTCGTCGCGACCATCCCTTATCGCTTCTACGTGTTGTGGTGTTTGATGCTGGTTCCTTTGGTCGCCTTGCTGGGCCGCGACCTCGGTCCGATGTGGCACGCGGAACAGCGAGCTGCCGCCAGTGGCCCACCGGATGTCGAATCGATCCCGAACACGGAGCCGCGATCGTCGAAGACGCAGGCGTCCGGCGGCTGGGACCAGGCCGTGTTGCCCGTGCTGGTCGTGATCGCCGTGACCGGCATGTTGCTGATCACCACCGGTCGGCAAGGCTTGCGAGACGAAGCATCCGAGGTGACGAGCGATGTGCTTGCGTCTGCGGAACCGACCTGGATGGATAGTTTTGCTGCGGGCGATTCCTACTTGGCCTTGTTCTACGGTTCGCTGGCGGGGCTGATCACCGCCTTGATCTGGGGCCGGTTCCGCAGCGCGATGCCCGCCGACGATCTCCGGATTGCGGGGTTGTACGGCGCCAGGCAGATGCTGCCGGCGCTGGTGATCTTGTGGTTGGCTTGGACCCTGTCGGGAATGACGGATCAGGACGAGCTGGGGACGGCGATCTACCTGGGCCAGATGCTGGAAGGCCGCATCACCGCGCCTTGGCTGCCGACCACCGTGTTCCTGCTGGCTTCGCTGGTCGCTTTCGCGACCGGTACCAGTTGGGGCACGATGGGGATCCTGATGCCGCTGGTGATCCGGATCGCCTGGCAGATGCTGGAAGCCGAGGCTAGTTCCGCCGACCCTTACGACCCGTTGCTGCTGGCCACCATCGGCAGCGTGCTGGCGGGCGCGATTTTCGGCGATCACTGTTCACCACTATCCGACACGACCATCCTGTCCTCGCATGCCAGCGGTTGCGATCACGTCCAGCACGTTCGCACTCAGGCACCTTACGCCTTGCTCGGCGCGGGCACCGCGATCCTGTTCGGCACGCTGCCCGTAGGTTACGGCCTGAGTCCCTGGCTGATGCCGCCCCTGGCCTTCGCAGCCATGGCGGTGTTTTTGATGCTGTTCGGCAAACGTGTGGACGCCCGGCCCGCGTGACAGCAGCAGCCAACGATCGCTGCTCGCCCAGCAGGAGACCTGTCGTCGCCATCGGCCAGCGACTCCAAGTGCATGCAAAGCAGCGAGGCTGACCAAGATTCACATGCGACGGCCGAAACGTGCCAATCGAACGACCTTGGCCGATCGGCCCTTGCCGATCACCACGCGCTTCCAATTCGCCGATAACGCCACGTCCGCTCCTGCGAATTCGCGGATAAACTGGCCGCGTGTTGTGGCGGGCGAATCGGGGGGCGGCGTCCGCATGGCGCGTTCGAGATCGGGCGCCTGCACCAGACGATCCACAACGCCGGTGCGGGCCAGCACGGAAAAGTAGCCTTCGTCGGACAATTCGTGATAGCGGATGTCAATCTTCTTCTGCACCGCCCAATCCGCTTGACGACCGGCACGTTCCAGCAGGAATCGCTTGGTGACCCAATCCAGCGTTCCCACCAACTGGTCCGGATCGTGCTCCAAAGCATCCAAGGCATCGCGCCATCGCTGCAGTACCTGTCGAGCTTCCTCGGGCGGTCGAGGATGTTCGGCCACGAAACGCGTGCACGCGTCCAGGTAGACTCGCTGCACTTCGATCGCTGTCCCTCGGCGTCCGTCGACCAAAGTGATGCGCTGCTGCAATTGGGGATCGCGGCACAGACGATGTAAGCAGCGGATCGGACCGCGCATACGGGGCGCGTCGACCAGGTAACCGGCTTCGATCGCGTCCAGGACCAGCAAGGTCGTGCCCACCCGCAAATACTCGGCCGCTTCACACATGTTGGAATCGCCCAGCCCGATCTGCAGTCGTTGTCGCGAGGCGAACATGGTGGCATAGTCGGTGGGCGCGTGCAGCGATTCCAGCGACAACGACTTGAAGAAGTGCCCGAAGTTAAAAATCGGTCGATCCCAAAGGTACCCGCCGAAACCCACGACGCAATTGATCGCGGGCGCCTTGTCCGCCAGTTGAAATCGGCCCTCACGATCGACCATGCCGGCCCCGCCCAGCACGGCGCGAGTAATCAAGAACGAAAGCGACTGCCGCCGAATCTGTCGGAACGCAAACAGCCGAGCCAGGATCAGCAAGGCTAATGCCAGCGGAGCACCAGCCACCCGAGCCGCCCAGATGATGATCCCTTCCAGCCAGCCGGGCAGCGGCGCGCCCGTCTCGCGGCCTTCGACCAAGTCACGGCCAAACAAGACCAACGCGATTTGCTCGTGGTCCAACGGCAACAGACGGAGCATCAAATACGCAGTCCCTGCCAGCAGCAGGTAGATCAGCATGCCAATGATCAGCACCAACAGGCTGAGCC
>SKVE01000762.1 GCA_007129635.1 Planctomycetaceae bacterium | reverse complement strand
CGGCACGGGGGACTCGATTCGAGAACGCGTTCGTCAGCCAGTCGATCTGCTGGGTCAGCCGTACCAGCATCCTGACCGGTCTGACGGGTCGCAGTTACGGAACGCCGGAAGAGCCGGACCTGACGCGGGCCGACGCGGCGGAAACGCTGTACTCCGATCTGCTCCGCGATCACGGTTATCGTACCGGCTTCTACGGCAAGTGGCACGCCAGGATGCCCAAGGGCTACAATCCGGCAGATCACTTCGATGAATTCGAGAGCATCTTTCGCAACCCCTTCTACAAGACTCAGCCCGATGGCAGCCTGATTCACGAGACGGACTTGATCGTGGACCGCGGCATCGATTTTGTACGGCAGCAACCGAAAGACCAGCCGTTCGCGCTGAATCTGTGGTTCAATGCGTGTCATGCAGAGGATGCTGACCGGCGGCCGGGTCTGCATTTCGCTTGGCCGCAAAGCGCCGACGGGATGTATGAAGACGTTCGCATGCCCCTGCCTCGATTAAACGACCCGGCCATCTTCGAGGCCTTGCCGGAACCGTTCCAAACCAGCATCACCCGCGAGCGTTTCTTTTGGCGTTGGAATACCGACTGGAAATTCCAGACGAACATGCGGGCCTACCTGAGGATGGTCAGCGGGATCGACGCCGCGATCGGCCGCTTTATGGACGCGTTGGACGAGGCCGGTCTTGCGGACAACACGATCATCGTCTATTCGGCCGACAACGGCTTTCACATGGCCAACCGCGGCTTGGCGGGCAAGTGGTCGCATTTCGATGAATCGATCCGCGTACCGCTGATCATCACCGATCCGCGCGTCCCGCCGTCTGAGCAGGGGAAGGTCACCGATGCGTTCGCCTTGAACCTGGATTTCCCCGCCACCTTCTTGGATTGGGCCGGGGCGCCGATCCCCGAGCATTACCAAGGCCGCAGTCTTCAGCCCATCCTCGTCGGGCAGACGCCCGAGGACTGGCCCACGGAAACGTTTCACGAGCACTTTGCCGTGCGTCACCGCATCCCGGCTTGGGAAGGGCTGCGTAACGAACGGTTCAAATATGCTCGCTACTTCGATCATGATCTTGAATTCCTGCACGATCTGGAGAACGATCCGGATGAACTGGTCAACCTGGCCGACGACCCGGCCCACGCCGCGACGCTGCAGGCGATGCGTGAACGAACCGTAGCGGTCGTCGCCGAGCTGGGCGGCCCCCTGCCGCCGCTGCGTGGCGACTTCCAGGCCTCTACCGTGCCTCACCCCGTCGCTTCGGCGGCCGTGACCGTCCGGCCCGGTCCCGACGGCTTTGTGAACTTGTTCAACGGCAAGAATCTCAACGGCTGGGACGGCGATCCGCAGTTCTGGTCGGTCGAAGACGGTGCGCTGACCGGCCGGGCCGACGGTTCGTTGAAGAGGAACCGTTTTATCACCTGGAAGGGCTCGACGATCCGTAACTTCGATCTGCGAGTCCAGGTCAAGATCAGCGCCGGCGGCAACAGCGGGCTGCAGTACCGCGGTATCCCACGACCCGATCTGGGCCTCGATATGGTGACCGGTTATCAATGCGATATCGTCGCCGATCGCCCTGACTACAACGGCATGTTGTACGAGGAAAGAGGGCGTCGCATTTTGGCACACACGGGCGAACGAGTGATCGTTGATCCCGAGGGACGGTCGTGGATCGTCGGCCGTATGCCGGTCCAAGAGTTCGCACCGGATCAATGGTACGAATACCGCGTGTTGGTGCAAGGCAACCACCATCAGCACTGGATCAACGGACACCAAACCGCCGACCTGATCGATCTGGATGAAACGGGCCGATCGCTGGAAGGCGTACTGGCCATGCAGGTTCACGTCGGACCGACCATGACCGTCCAATTCAAGAATATCCGCATCCAGCACCTGCCCGACGACCTGCCACTGCTGCAAGCCGAAGACCATCCGATCCCGGTAGGTTCGCCCGGTGTGAGACCCCAAGGCAAACTGCCCAAAGACTGGCAGCCACCCGTTTACGGGAAGTAAACGCTCGGTTAGACTGCTTTCGATCAGCCAATTGCCGATGTGCACTCGAAAGGCAGAAAACGGGAACGACCGTTGATGACACGTCCACAACCGGTAGGAGTGTAAGGGAACATGAGCCAAGAGACGCCTCCGTCAGGCCGCCCCGATTTGCGGATTGTCTCGCCCTGTGACAAGGCGACATGCAGCGGCGAGGTGGTGGCGGTCGAAACGACGGTTTCGACCGAGATCTTTGTGCGATGCGCGCCGTTGCGGGGCGAGGCGGCTGAATTGGATTTCGAGGGGCAGGTGCGGCGATTCTACAATTGCTTGCCGCGTTTGCTCAGTCGCGGCGGTGGCGATTGGAAGGACGTGGTGCTGGAACGGGCCTTCTTCCACGACTTTGACCGCGACTGGGAAACGTTGTGCCGAGTCCGGCAGGAAGCCTACGCGTGCGGCGATGTGGGCTCAGGCGATCTACCGGCTCTGACATGCATCCGCCAACCGCCGTGCCACCAGCCGCAAAAGGTCGAATTGCAGGTGTATGCGGTGGTGCCCAAGGAGCCCGAATCGGTCACGGTCCAGACTCGTGTCGATCCCAAGACGCGGGCCACCATCAAACTGGTCACGATCGGTGGACGCCGTCATCTTTACATCGCCGATATCCAAGGTATCGACCGCAGCGAGCCAACCGCCATCGGGTTTCG
>SKVE01000764.1 GCA_007129635.1 Planctomycetaceae bacterium | reverse complement strand
GGCCTGTGTGATCGATGGGAATCTGGTCAGCGGTCGGACGTATCACGACCACGGACACTACATCGGACCGTGGATCGAAATGCTGAACAAGGCTCGCAGTGGAGCCTGAGGCTGAACCACGCACGTGGTCGATCATCAGAATCGGCGGCCTTCGTCGAGCATGGCCAGGTAGTTATCCAGGGGGATATAGTTGGCGACACTGTTCCCGGTACCCAGGCAATAACCGCCACCCCCTTGGCAGCAAGCGAGGGTCTCGCGCGTGCGGCGGCGAACGGCAGACTGGTCCGAACGGCACAGGAAGTCGACGTCGATGCCGCCCAGCACGGCGATGCGGTGCCCGTACTTCGCCTTGGTCTCTTGGACGGTCTTGATCGTGTCTTCAAACGAATGCAGTCCGTCGATGCCCACGTCGTCCAGCAGATCGTCCATGATGGCGTCCAATTTTCCGCAGCTATGCAGCAGGTACAAGCGGCCCGCCTGGTGGGAAGCTTGCGCCATGGCCCGGTGGCCGGGCAGCACGAATTCGCGGAGATCGTTAGGGCTGATCAACGTACCGGTACGAAATCCCATATCGTCCGAGCCCCAGATGATCTTGACCCGGTCGAACTGCAGCATCTGTTGCACAACGACCTGGTACAGATCGATCAGCCGCTGGCTGATGGCGGCGACCAGATCGCGTTGATCGTACAGCGCGAAACACAAGGTTTCGTACCCCATCAACCACGTCAGGTACTCGGCGAAGTGAGCGAACCCGCGGCTGCCGATGATGCACATATCTGCGGGCAGATTCGCTTGCAGCCACTCGAGTTGCCGGACCGTGATCTTCTGGGTGTCCGGCCAGGGATAGGCATGAAATTCTTCCCAGGTGGTGATGGGGCCCCGATGTTCGTTGACGAACGATCGGCCACCCGTACGTGCCAGGGTGGCCGTATCGTCAGCCGTCAACCGATCGATCTTGATCCCGACATCGTCGACGCCCCACCGCACGTAGTCGTAGCCCAAAAACCGCTGGACGCGGATCTCCCGCTGCAGCAGGTAGTGTTCCTGGTCGGGGGACACATCCTCCATCAGCCCGTAGCGATCGGCGATCGTCGCTTTGATCTCTTCGTCGATCAACAGCTCGATCGCATGCACTCGCTGCGGCGTCCCTTCACGGCGCAGGCACCGCAGTAGTCCTTCCCCATCGGTATCGATGTTCACGGAAAATGGATGGGCTGCCTTGGGCATGGTCGGCTTGAGCTTTCATCAACGCATGGCCTCAACGTGCCGGTAGGTGCCCCTGAAAGGCGACGACCAGGGCCACAACGCTGACAACCATGATCCACATCGGCACGCTCCACAGCGGCTTCCATTGCAATCGGCCTTCGACCGTATTTCGATCGATGACGATTCCAGCCAACTGCGTCCCCACGAACAGACCGATCCCGGTCGTCGCCGTGAAGATCAAGGCCTGGACCGAGCCACCGATTGCAGGCGGTGCGAATTGACCGGCGAAGATCTGTCCGGCGATCAGGAACGTCACGTAAGCGATCCCATGAAGCGCTTGGGCGATGATCACCAGGATCGGCTTCGGGAAATAGACGTAAAAGACGTACAGCAGCAACCAACACGCTGCGCCGACCACCAGCGTCCACTTGAAGCCGATGGCGTCGGTCAACGGGCCGAGGGCAAAGAGGGTCGCGATGGCTTGAGCCGCCTGGGCGATCCCCATCAGCCCGGACACATTGCTGCCGGAGATCCCGATGTCCTGCATGAACGGACCGGTGCCCATGAAGTAGAACTGCATCATCCCGGCGATGACCATGGACAGGACGACGAAGGCCAGGAAGTCGAAGTTCTGCAGCAGAGCCAGCGCCTGGAAAATGGGCATCTCGCTGAACGCCGTGCTCTGATCGGCAACTGCCGGCGCTGGCGGCGTGGACGGGAGCAACAGGCAGACCCCGACCATCGCGACCGACAGCACGGCGGCCAGCACGAATCCGTCCGGACCGCCGCCGCCAATCTTCGTCGTCTGCCGCCATCCCGTCAGGAAATAGCCGACCAAGGCCCAACCGATCGGGGCCATGATAAAGATCTTCCCCGATTCGACCGGAATCGCTTCGGGCGCAACGACTTGGCCCAACTGGAAGAACATCAGCGAGTTGACCAACGGCAGGGCCGCCGCGTAACAGCACGCGTACAGCAACATCGTGATGAACATCGGCACAAAACGCTCTTGTTTCGCGGCGACAAACAGCAAGACGGCACCCAGCAGATGAGCACCGGCCAAGACCCATTCCGTATTGAGGTAGCGGTCCGCGATCTGTCCGGCGATCAGTGGTGCGAAAATGCAAGCCAGCGGCACCGTGGCGAAGATCCACCCTGTCTGTTTGCCGGTCATCTTCAAGGGGCCCAGCAAGCGGGGGGCAAGTACTGGCATCCAGGCCCCCCAAATCGCAAACTGCAGGAACATCATCGCGCTCAACTGCAAATACAATGTCCAACTCACGGCACCGATCTCCTTGAAAGAATGCTGGAAACATTTCCGCGATCGTGCGGGCGGATCTTCCCGCAAAGCTCGAACCGTAGATTCAACGGCGGGGGTTGTCAAGTAGCCCAACAAGCATGCCTCTGGTTCCAACTCGTTGCCACCGGCGGATGCGGCGGGGTTTCTTCCGCGTGGTGGTAGCCCCGAGGGCGTTCCAGGTGGCGTTAAGAG
>SKVE01000264.1 GCA_007129635.1 Planctomycetaceae bacterium | reverse complement strand
GTCCCATCCTCGACGTCCAGCAATTTGACTTTGCCGATCGGCGACCCGAGCGACGAGACATTCAGCCCGTGCTTGTCTTGCAGGTGCCGGATCTTGGTGATCTCGCTCTTGGTCAGCTTCATCACGTTCTTCACGCCACTGCCAGCATCGACGAAGCGGATCGTGTAATACTGCAGCCCGAGCGCGGCGAAGATGCAGAACTGCTGTTCCGCATTCTTATCGTCAACGCACTCGTCGGCAAAGCCGGACAGGATCACGGCGGGACGGTCGGACATGTTCGAATTCCTTTGCTGTCAGGGTTCGCAGATCGAGTCGAATTCATTTCCTGGGGATGCACGCGTGTTGCGCAGGTCATGAACGGGGCGGAATCCATGCGCCACCCACACCCATTGTCGGCGGCGGACCTTCTGGTTGCAAGGGGTGTGCATCCGGTTCCTGCGAGAGTACACTGGGGCGGCAACGGGAATATCGGCTGCGGCTGTCGGTACGGGTACCGATCCGATTGATCTCCGCTGTCAGCCGGCCGGCGGTGGCAAGGGTGTCTTCTTGACGGAAGGGTCGTTTCTATGGAGCGCCGAACACTCAGTAGAAAAGCAGCATCGCGCGGGGCGGTGATCGTCCTGCTATCGTCGTTGCTGCTTTTCTGCTCGCTGCTATTCGGCGGCTGGGCGTTCCACCAGGGTTATGTGAATCCGTGGCTGCTGGTCGCGGCTGCCGGATGCGTTTCGGCCGTGGGGCTCTGGGGGCGACGCTCGTGGGCTCGCCCGCTGGGCCTGCTGTTGGTGACGATCGCCATCTTGCTGCTGGCGGTCCATGCGTGGCGCGACGGTCTGACGTGGTGGCAGCCCGTGCTGGCCATCATGCTGCTGGGCGGTTTCGCTTGGCTGCTGTACCATCGGATCGACGCAGCGGTGGACGGCGATCGGCCGCTGTTCTCTCTGGTCTTGCTGTTTCGCGAAGCCGTCTATCTGGAAACGGAAGCTTTGGCCCGGGTGGCATCGCGAGCCTGGGGGGCGGGCGTCCAGGTCGCGTCAGAAGAGGACGGTGACGAATCGCTGGGGAACGAACAGACACGATCGCTGCTGATCGGTGAATCGCCCCTGTTCTTCTGCAATCACTGGCCCGGCTTGCTCCTGATCCATAACGTCGATTCCCCCTATTTCGACGATCCCGATTCAGTCGCCGAATCGGTTCGGGAAATCCGCGTGCGACAGGCGATCGAGCAGCATCGGGCCTGGGTTGCGGTGGATGTGGTCCAATGGTTTGGTTCGGACGATGACGAGGGCCAGCGGCACGCCTATCGCTTGATCGCCCGGCTGCTGGCGGAACTGGCCGATGAAAACTGTCTGGCCGTGGTCGAACCGGTCGAAGGCCAAGTCTTCCTCTACGATCCCACGACCGAAGAAAAACTGCGCAGCGACGACCCCCTGGAGGCGCTCTGCGATTGGTACTACCCGCCGGTGCTGGCGATCGAAGCCGACGATCCCGAAATGCAGGCGGCCGTGAACGAAGCGCGGCGACGGTGGCCCCAGTTCGTAGCGGCGTTCGAAGACCGCCACGAGCAACATGGCGACAATGAACCGCCGTTCCTGGTCAAAGCACCGTTTACCGATGGCGAACATGTCGAATTCATGTGGGTTCGAGTCACCGGGATCGAAAACCAGATCGTTTATGGAGTCCTGGAGAACATGCCCGCCAACGTCCGGTCGATCAGCGTGGGACAACGAGTCCGTGTCCGGCAGGACAATCTGAACGATTGGATGTGTATCTTGAACGGAAAACCTGCCGGTGCTTTTACCCTGCAGGTGTTGGCCAAGAAATCCCGTACAGACCAGCCGCCGGACTAGCTACCCCCCTCAGCAGGTTTATTGCCAAGAGTGAAAAGGATGACACGAATCGGATTACAACCATTGGCCAGGCTGCTTCAGCGGGTTGGCGTCTCGCTCCAAGCCGGAGTCGATCTGCGTCAAGTCTGGGACAAAGAAGCCCAGCGCGGTACGCCCGCCTATCGGCACCGCGCCACGATCGTTCGCGATCGTATCGCCGCTGGGGACAGCCTGGCCGAAGCGCTCGCCGCCTGCAGCGATTACTTTCCGCCGCTGGTCCGCGATCTGGTCGATGTGGGTGAGAAAACCGGGCGACTGGACGAAGTCCTGATCGGACTGGCTCAACACTACGAACACCTGATATTTCTGCGCCGGACGTTCCTGTTCGGAATCGCCTGGCCCGGGTTGCAGTTGGGCATGGCGCTGGGCGTGATCGGGTTGCTGATCTTTGTGCTGGGTATGATCGGCGGCGGTGCGGGCGGCGAACCGGTGGATATCCTGGGGTTCGGACTGGTCGGCAGTCGCGGCCTGGTGATCTATGTGATGCTGGTCAGCTTGGTCTTCGCCTTCGGAACCCTGGCTGGGGTGGCCTTGCTGCGAGGCTGGTTGGGAACGACCCCGTTGCAGATTGCCATGCAGGTACCCGTGATCGGGAATTATCTGCAGACCAGCGCGCTCAGCCGATTCGCCTGGACGTTGGCCCTGACCCTGGAATCCGGATTGGACGCGCGAAACGCCATGAAGTTGTCGCTGCGAAGTACCCAGAACCCGTTCTACAAGGCGGCCATGAATCAGGTGGATACCGCCCTGTTGGAAGGCCGTGAGTTCCACGAATCGCTCCGCGCAACCGGCATGTTCCCGGACGAATTCCTG
>SKVE01000064.1 GCA_007129635.1 Planctomycetaceae bacterium | reverse complement strand
GACTTTCCCTACGCCACGATGGGCGACAGCGATCAGGTCCGCGTGGGTGACTGGTGCTTCGCCGTCGGCAACCCGTTCCTGCTGGCGACCGATTTTCAGCCCACCGTGACTTTTGGAATCGTCTCGGGAGTCAACCGCTACCAGCCGCCTGCAGGCACCTTGTTGGAATACGCCGACTGCATTCAAACCGACGCGTCGATCAACCCCGGCAACTCGGGCGGTCCGCTGTTCGATGCCCAAGGCAATCTGATCGGGATCAACGGCCGGGGCTCGTTCGAAAAGCGAGGACGAGTCAACGTCGGCGTCGGCTACGCGATCTCGATCAACCAGATCAAGAACTTTTTGGGGTATTTGCACAGCGGCCGCATCGTCGACCATGCGACGTTGGGAGCGATCGTATCCAGCGACGAGGACGGGCGCGTGGTCGTGACGGACGTTTTGGAGAGCAGCGACGCCTATCGTCGCGGCTTGCGGTACGGCGCGGAGATCCTGTCGTTTGGCGGAAGGCCCGTGACCACCGTCAACGGTTTCAAAAACACGCTGGGCATCTTCCCCAGGGACTGGCGCGTGCCGCTCAGCTTTCGTCTGAACGGCCAGCGGCACGATGTCTACGTCCGCTTGATGGGCGTCCATGGCCGCGAGGAATTGCTGACCAAAGCCGCCGGGGTCCCGCTGCCGATGCCCGAACCCCAGCCGAAGCCGGGACCGAAAAAGCCTCGGGCCCTTCCCGGCCAAGATCCGCAGCAACCGCCCGGCGACCAGCCCCAGCCGCCGCACGAGGACGTGCCCGACGGCCCGCTGCCGAAAGAGATCCAGCCCAAACCGAGCCGCATCCCGATCCCAGGGCATCCCGGCCAGCGTGAAACCTCGATCCCGGACCACGTTAAGCCGTGGATCAAGCAGCGAACCGGCTACGCGAACTACTACTTCAACGAACTGCATCGTGACCGAGTCTGGAACGCGTTTTCAGCACACGGCACCTTCGACGAACTGGGCGAGACGTGGACGCTTCGCGCAGCTCCTGCCGAAGGCGGCGAGGTCCGGATCGTATTAGGCAACCAACGGGTCACCGGTCGTTTCACCGGCCAGGTAGGTCAAGTCGATCTGACGCGTGATCTGGGCGAACAACTCGATCCGCCCGGCAGCGGCGGGCTGCTGGTCACCCTGCACCTGTGGCAACGGATGCTCCGCCTGGGACCCTTGCAGTTCGGCGACGTCTACTACTTGGGCACCGCACCCCTGCCCGGGTACGACGGGTTGTACGATGTGTTGGTCGCCGTGCACGACGTTGTCGAATCCCATTTCTTTTTCCAGACGGATTCCGGTCAACTGGTCGCCGTCGAGATGTTTCCCGATTCGGGAGTCGATCCGTGTGAAGTCTACTTTCACGATTATCAGGAGATCGACGGGCGGCAATGGCCGCATTCGCTGCGAGTTCGCCACGGTGACCACACGGTCCTGGAACTGAACCTGGACGAGATCGATGCCGCCGCCAATCCGGATGAGACCTCATGAATTTTTCCTTCCCGATGCCAACCACCGCCACGAACCGATCCCGAAATTCAGCCGCGATACGCCGGTCCACCCGTTGCGTTCTGGCGGCGATCGTTCTGGTCGGCGGATGGCTGACGACCGCCGCACCGGCAGCCGATCCGACCTCGTTTGCCGACGTCGTTGACGACGTGCAACCCAAGATGGTCAAGATTTTCGGAGCCGGAGGTCTACGCGGCCTGCAGGCTTATCAGAGCGGTTTTCTGATCTCGTCCGAAGGGCATGTACTGACCGCGTGGAGCTACGTGTTGGACACCGATCTGATCACCGTGACGCTGGCCGACGGTCGACGCATGCAAGGCCAGTTAGTGGGCGCCGATCCTCGCATCGAAATCGCCGTGCTGAAAGTCCCCGTGGAAGACGTACCGTATTTCTCCCTGGATCTGGCGAAGGATATGGACATCGGGGACCGCGTGCTTGCGTTCAGTAACCTGTTTGGCGTGGCCATGGGCGACGAACCGGCCAGCGTCCAGCACGGCAACGTCGCCATGAAGACGCAACTCGCCGCACGTCGCGGCGCCTTCGAGACGCCCTACGACGGACCCGTCTATGTCTTGGACGCCATGACCAACAATCCGGGCGCGGCGGGCGGAGCGCTGACCAATCTGCGCGGGGAATTGACAGGCATTCTGGGCAAAGAACTGCGCAGCTCGTTGAACAACACCTGGCTGAATTATGCGGTGCCCATCGATCAGCTTACCGATTCCGTCGAGGCCATTCTGGCCGGGCGAACGCTGCCGCGATCGGTCGACGACCAGACCCCCAAGCCGGCACAGCCTTGGACCCTGGCGTTGCTGGGCATCCGCCTGGTCCCCAACGTCCTGCCGAACACGCCGCCGTTTGTAGACGTGGTCGTTAGCGGATCGCCGGCGGCTAGAGTCGGGATGCAACCGGATGACTTGATCCTGTTCGTTGATGGCCGGGTCGCGTCGTCCAGCCAGAATTTGCTGGATGAATTGACGTTCATCGACCGAATCGATCCGCTCAATCTGACGATCCAGCGTGGGATCGAGCTGTTGGAGATCACCGTAACGCAAGACCCTTGAAGCGAAGTTCCTCAAAGACGGAAAGCACGCAATCAGGTATTTCCCATGAATCATCGCCGGTGCTCGTTCTTCTTCCCATGCAGTTTGGCCCTGCTCCTGCTGGCCACGGCATCGATCGGGGCCGATCAGGACATCCGTCTTCAGGAACAGATCGCCATCCAGGCAGCGGTTCAAGCCGTGGCCCCGTCGGTGGTCCGGATCGATACGATGGGCGGACTGGAACGAGTTGGACAAACGTTGGTAGGAACCGGACCGACCACCGGGCTGGTCGTCTCGAAAGAAGGCTACGTGATCTCCAGTGCCTTTAACTTCATCCAGCAGCCAACGACCATCCTGGTCACCTTGCCCAGCGGCGATCGGGCCGCTGCGGAGATCGTCGGTCGTGACCGCGCGCGGATGCTGGTGCTGCTGAAGATCAATACCGACGAAGAATTGACCATGCCACCTGTCGTACCGCGGGAAGAAATGATCGTCGGCCAATGGACGATCGCCGTGGGCCGCACGTTCGATTCGCCTCATCCGAATCTGTCGGTCGGGCTGCTCAGTGCTCGAGACCGAATCTGGGGCAAAGCGATCCAAACCGACGCGAAAATCTCGCCGAATAATTACGGCGGACCACTGATCGATATCCAAGGCCGCGTTCTGGGAGTTCTGGTCCCTCTGTCGCCACAGGGCCAGGACGAGGTGGCCGGTGCCGAATGGTATGATTCCGGGATCGGATTCGCCGTTCCGCTGGTAGATATCCTGCCTCATCTGGACAAACTGAAACGGGGCGAGGAACTGCAGCCAGGTGTCATGGGGATCAATCTGAAAGGCGCCGATATCTACGCGTTGCCCGCCGAAGTGGCCGCCGTCCAGCCGAAATCGCCAGCCCGTGACGCAGGACTGCAAACGGGCGATGTCATCGTGCAAGCCGCCGGAGAAGAGATCGTTCGCCAAGCCCAACTGCGACACGTGATCGGGCGTCATTATGCCGGAGATCAAGTCGCGCTGGTCGTGCGCCGAGACGATCAACAGATCGAGATGACCCTGGAATTGGCCGACAAGCTGGAACCTTATCAGCATCCTTTCCTGGGCGTGCTGCCGATGCGAGAGGCGGACCCCGTACCTGGAATTGTTGTGCGATACGTGTACCCAGGCAGCCCGGCGGCAGAAGCGGGAATCCAGGTCGCCGACCGACTGCTGGCGCTGGCCGAAACGCCGGTTCCGGAACTCTCGGCGGCGCTGCAGGTGCTGGCCAATCATGAACCGCAAAGCGAGATCGAGGTCCAAGTGCAGCGAGCCGATCAGACGATGGACCTGCAGATCCAACTGGCCAGCCTGCCGACCGAGATCCCTGACGAACTGCCGCCAGCTCATCGCTTGACGGATCGGCAGCAAGGTGAACGCCCGCCGGTTGGGGCCATCGAAATCCGCTTGCCCGAAGAGAGTAACCAGTGCGTGGCCTACGTTCCCGAAACTTATCACCCGACAGTGCCGCATGGCGTCATCGTCTGGTTGACCGAACCCGGAAGGTGGGATCAGGACCAGTTGATCCAGCGGTATCGGGAACTTTGTCGCCAGCACGACCTGATCCTGTTGGCGCCTCAACCGGAAGACCCTGCACGATGGCAGTCGACCGAAGTCGAATTCATTCGCAAGTCCCTGGACGATCTGATCTCCAATTACAACATCGACCGTACAAGAATCGTGACCCAGGGCGATCGGGCTGGGGGAGCCATGGCTTGGTTGACCGCGCTCGGACACCGCGACCTGATTCGAGGAGTCATCTCCTTCGATTCGCCGCTGCCCGCTCGGTTACAGGTTCCCGCCAATGACCCGGTCGAACGTCTGGCCATCCACATGGCCTTTCCCAAGAATTCGCGAGCAGCAGCGGCCATCCGCAATCAAGCAGAACGCTTGCAATCCATGCACTATCCCGTGCGAATCGAAGAACTGGAAGAGGATGCGGAGCAATTGAGCGATCATCAGAACTCCCAGTTGATCCGTTGGATCGATACGCTCGATCGTCTGTAAATCCAACTCTCCGATCGCGTCTCCAGATGGCAAGCTTGGGTGCTTAGCACTCTTCAATCCGCGTTGGCCATCGATACGCGATCCGCCCAGAAGTCGCGAGCCGCGCGGTGGTATCGGATCACCGACTCGCGCTGCTGGGGATCAGGCAGGTCGATTTGGCGTGCTCGCTGCAGGACCCAGTCCGCGAAGAACTCGGCCGCCCGACGGCTGATTCGAGGCTGATCGCCGATCTCGACATAGTAGGGTCCGGTCGAAGCGAAGCGGTAGGTCCGCGGGTGGTCGGTCACCGCGCGGACCAACATCCAGCCGCTGGCATCGAAAGCCACCACCGGCAGCCGTCCGCCGGCTCGCGCCACGTCGTCCAACCGTACTTCGTGTTCGACGCGGCCGTTCTTGATGATCTCCAGGTACTCGACCGACTCGCGGATCGACAGGCTTAACGTGGCTATCAATTCGACTGTCTGGCCCTCGTCAGCGCGGAACACATGGCCCGGCAATTCTCCGTTGACCAGCGGCTGGCGGATCAGCGGGCCGTTGGTCACCATCACTCGCCCGGCGCGCAAGTTGTCCCACCAAGATGCGTGATCCAGTTCCGATCCGGCATGGACGTACACCCGGTTGTAACCCGGCGGGTTGGGACCGATCCCCGAACCACTGCCAGCCGATGGGGGCAACCGGATGCCGCTCTCCAGCAACTGGTAGTAGATATATTCCGACCAGCGGCCGTTGCCGTGCGGATCGGGGAACGAGAGTCGGTCGCGGGGTCGGCCGCCGGTCTCGTCGCTCAACATCCTTTCGCGCTGCATGTGCTGGTTGCCCAGGCCGATGGAATCGACCATCCCGCTGGCGATCCAGACCGGCAGATCCCACCCAAAGGGCCTTTCGATATCGACGTGCACATCCGGGAAGCGGCGCGACAAGACCAGAAAATCACACGACGACGGGAACTCAGGTTCCGCCTGGCCGACAGGCAGCGGCTGGGAAAGATTGAAATACGACAACGCCCCCCCCGCACGATCGTCCTGACCGGCCAGCACATGGTACAGACCTCGCGGCTCCGAACGCCGCAGCAGATCCTGCGGGATCGGCTGGTCGGCCCACTGATTTTCTTCTTGGTTCCACGTCATCACGGGCACGATGTTCAAATCCTCGGCGGCCATCAGCAAAGGGATCTCGTCGATGTCGCGGCGGACCAGCAGATCGCCCGAGTACCAGCCCTCGTCGTTCATGTTGACAAAGCGTTCCATCTTCAGTTGGGCGTTGTTCGCATCGCCTCGATGGATCGTGAACCCACCCGTACGGATTTTGTACTCGGGACCCCGTTCCATCTCGAACGTGTACGCACCCGGTCGCAGTTCGAGCACCGCCATGCCCGGGATCACGAAGTGGTCATGCCAGGAGACGACGCCTGTGGGTCGGACAGGTCTGCCGCGTGCGTCGCGCAGATGCATCCGCACGGCGATGGGCTTGCCGGTCTGTTCATCCAGGACGCGAATCTCTAGCTGCTCTCGCGGCCGAGCCTGAGCCCAGACGGTTGGCGGACCAATCCCTACGAAGGGACTCAGGATCGCCGGGGCAACCAAGCAGGATACGTGCACCGCGAATACGGCCAGCGCGGGACGGGTTTTCAAGACGGCTTCTCCATGTAACGATAGCGGCACAAATCAGAAAGACGCTTCTATCATAGGATATCAAAAAATGGACGATCAGCGGTGGTACCGGGACGGATTGCGGTTCCAGTGCACGCAGTGCGGCAATTGCTGCACCGGTGCGCCCGGCTACGTTTGGGTGAACAAACAGGAAATCCAGCAACTGGCCGCCCAGATGGGTATGGCCAGCCAACAGGAGTTCGAGGACCAGTACGTGCGACGGATTGGAATTCGCAAGAGTCTGCGCGAGTTTCCCAATGGGGATTGCGTGTTCTTCGATACCGAATCGCGCAGGTGCTCGGTCTATCAGGCTCGCCCGCGACAGTGCCGAAGCTGGCCCTTCTGGGACTCGAATCTGCGCGACCCGGCGGCCTGGGAGGATACTTGTCGGATCTGTCCGGGCAGCGGTCGAGGCAAATTATACTCGATCGAAACCATCGAAACCCAGCGGCAAATGATCCGTGTATGACGGCAGCGCGGACCGCCGCTTACGGTTCGTCGGACGATCAGGGGCGATCGTTGTTGGCGACCGAAGATTCCAACTGTTCGGCCAGTTTCGTGTGCTCGTCAGCCAGCACCTGATTACCCAGTTCCTGGTACAGGTCGCCCAGTGTGCGATGGATGCTGGCGCGGGGCGGCAACTTGCGCAGCGCGGTTTCCAATTGCGTCACCGCTTCTCGAGTTCTGCCCAATCTGGCAAGGATCGTGCCCAGCGTATCATGGATCTCTGGATGGTCGGACATCTGTTCGGCCGATTCGGCCAAGCGCAACGCCCGCTCCAGATCCGGGGGATCGCGATGCGCCAAGCCCCAGGCCAGATTGTTCAGGACTTCGGGAGTGCGGGGATTGCGTTGCTGAGCCTGTTCCAAGTGCATCACGCCTCGGTCGAGATCACCCTGCGTGATGGCTCGCGTGCCCAACGCCAGGTGGATCGCGCCGGGTGCGGCGCCGCGAGCCAGCATTTGATTCAGCATCTGGACCGCCTGCTCGGCGGGCTCATCCTCCCCGACGGCCAGCGAGCCCAGGATCGCCAAGGCGCGTTCGTTGGACGCATCGAATTGAAGGATCCGTTCCAGGAACTCCAACTGCCGCACCGGGTCCGGTTTTTTCGGATCGCTGGTGGCGCTTAACCACTGCAGGTACACGGCGCTTAACGCCTTCTGGAATGGTTCGGGATCGGAAGCATTCAGTCCCTCGGCCAACACCCGCACGGCGTCTTCGTACCGTTCCTGCAACACCAGGCTGTTAGCCCATGCCTGACGATGGATCGGTTGATCGGGTTCCGCTTGAGCGCGAGCCTGAAAGAACTCGCCTGCCTGGACTGCCGCACGCCGCGATTCAGCCGTTCGACCGGCCTGGGCCTGCAATCGCGCCAAATCCAGTAACAGCGCGGGCCGTTGCGACGCCACGCGCTCGATCTGGCTGATCGCCCTATCGTTTTCGCCTCGCAGCAGGTAAAGCCTCGTCAGGTGGACCCGTGACTCGGCCTCGTAGGCTGCATCTCGAGCGGCCTGCAGCAGATGGTGCTCCAGAACACGAGCCTGATCCGGCGTCAGCGGTGTCTGTTGACGCATCAGGTCAGCGGCCAGCCAAAAATGAGCGGGCGGATGTCCCGGTTGGCTATCCGAAGCGATCCGTCGCATCCAACTTCGTGCCGACGCCAAGTCGCCCTGCCGCTGGGCCGTCAACGCCAAACCGAAACTGGACGTAGGCGATTGCGAGTCCAAGAAAGCGATCCGTCGAAAGGCCACGTGAGCTGCCTGGAGATCGTCGTCCTGCAATGCCGTACGTCCCTCCAGGTCCAATTGCCGAATCCGCTGAGCCGGTAACGTGCGGCTATGGAAAAAGGGAATCATCACAAAAACAAACGCCGATACGATCGCCGGTACGCCCAGCACCAGTGAGACCCAGCGACGAGTCGCCCACCATTGCAGAAAAAACAGCAGGAAGTACTCGGGCAAAATCCACAGAACTGATCCCAACCAATACAGCCACTCTAGCCTTCGCCGCTTCTTCCTCTTCTTTTTCGGCTCGGTCACCGTCCACCTTTCTTTCCGTTCTGTCAGAAAACGCCAGGAAACCCCAGCCTCGAGCAGACGTTCCTGAGCGATTGCCCGACGCGCACGTTCGGCTCATGCTCTTCGACCAAGCTGAACACGATCGCCGCCTTAGCTACCCCCTAATATAGTCATTTTCTTCGAATAGGGGCAGAAACACTAGCTGGTCTATTCTGACACCCCACGTCGAGTGATTCAAGTCATTTCAGGCTCTGTCGTTACATTTCGACCGGATTGTTCGGCCTCCACGCCAGGTGTTGGAACAAAATGCAGGCCGATCCGTTATGTTTTCGTACGCGAGGCGGTTCGGCCAGCGGCATGATGCCGCTGGTGGGATTTTCCCAAGTAACCATTCCATAGGGATTTAAGTCGCGTAAAACGGGTAGGCAACCAGCGAGGGTATGATTTTTTCACGGTTGGGCACGATTATTGCTTGTTAATTGGGTGTCCGCGATCGGCACGTCACGCGATCACTGGTGGAAATGCTGGTAGGTTCCTACGGGACGTGGTATCATGGATAGGCATCCATGCGTTTCGACGCGGTGGCATTCGCAACGAACTTTTTTCATTTGGCTTCGTACAAAATGATGAGCACACTGCTGCAAGATAAGCCGAAGTCGGTTGCCTGCAAAAAACCGGCGGTCAAACAGACGGACGAGGAACTGCTGCTGACCTACCGAGTGACGCAGGAGCGGACATTGTTCCAGGAATTGGTGCGCCGGTACGAACGGGAGTTGTACAGCTATTTGCGGCGATACCTGGGGAATGCCGAGTTGGCCGAGGATGCCTTTCAATCAGCCTTTTTGCAGGTGCATTTGAAATGTGATTTGTTCGAGGCCGGACGACGATTCAAGCCGTGGTTGTACGCCATCGCGACAAATCAAGCGATCGACGTGCAACGTAAGGATCGCCGTCATCGAGCAGTCAGTCTGGATGGATTAGCGGGGCAAGCTGAGGTAGGGCGCGAACGCCCGTTGATGGATTTCATGGTCTGCCAGCAGGCGGAACCGAGTGCTCGAGCGCATGAAGACGAGCGAAATGAAGCGTTGCAGGGTGCGATCGATCAATTGTCCGAGCAGATGCGAACGGTGGTGCATCTGGTTTACTATCAAGGTTTGAAATATCGTGAGGCGGCCGAGATCATGCGAATTCCCGTGGGGACGGTGAAGAGTCGTCTTCACACGGCCATGGCTCGGTTGTCGGAATTCTGGAAACGTCATCACCCGGATCTCGATTAGATACGTTATGGGCGAGGATCTTCTCGGATATCTGTTGAACGTGGTCGATGAACAGGAGCGTCGGCGGATCGAAGCCGCGCTGGCGCGGGATTCCCAATTACGACGCCAATTCGAGACGTTGCGTCAACAGTTCAGCAGCCACGACACGTCTAGTGTTGCCGAGCCGCCACCGGGACTGGCCAAACAGACTTGCGATCTGGTGGATGGTTATCAGCAATTGCAGCAACAAAGGGCCGTTGAGGCTCGAGAGTCTGGTAACTCGGGCAGCAGGCGGTTTTGGTCCATCGTCGACGCGATGACGTTCACAGGGTTGATTCTGGTCGCTGCCACGCTCTTTCTGCCGGCGATCGCTAATAGCTGGTTTCGCTCGGACATCCTCGGCTGCCAGCGAAATCTGCAGCGTCTGGGCATCGCCTTGTACGAATTCAGTGATTTCAACGAACGTCTATTCCCCAAGATACCTGTGTCGGGAAATCGCGCCGCTGCGGGGATCTATGGCCCCATCTTGTACCACGCTGGCTATCTGGACGACCCGCGGGTGATCGTCTGTCCCAGTTCGTCATTGGCTGCAGACGCGACGGACTGGCGAATACCCACCTTCAGAGAATTGGATGAAGCTACTGGATTGGAATTGGAACGCCTTCGTCGTCGGATGGGCGGCAGCTACGGTTATGTGCTGGGCTACGTGCTAAATCGACGGCATTTTCCACCGAAAAACGAAGGGCGTTCTTTTTATGCGCTCATGTCCGACGCTCCCAGTATGCATCTTCCCGGCCGGCACAGCAGCAATCATCTGGGCCGCGGGCATAACGTCTTGTACGAAGACGGACGGGTAGAATTCATCAGCCGTCGAGCGGAACCGAGACT
>SKVE01000871.1 GCA_007129635.1 Planctomycetaceae bacterium | reverse complement strand
TGAATCATGCCAAGACCGTGGCCAGCCAGAATTCGCCGCGTGTGGTGCGTATTCTCGGCAACGGCGGCGCCGATGGATCGCTGGCGACTCCCGAAGACGCCCGACCTTATGAGATCGGTTTCGATCTTTTAGGGCGAACCCTGTCGGACGGTGCCCGTCTGGAGGTTCCCCAGGGCGTGACGGTCATGATCGACCAGGGAGCGGTGTTCAAGTTGCGACGCGGGTACATCGATGTCGGCAGTTCCTCGCCGTCAATCGACCGCAGTGGCGGCGCATTGCAGGTTCTCGGGACGCCAAGGCTACTGAAGGCTGATGGGACCGTGGTCCGCGACGATTTGGGGCGTCCGGTGCCTGGCAGCGTCTACTTCACCTCGTACGACGACGAAGGGTTGGGGGGAGACAGCAACCCGTCCAGGGCACAGACACCCAAGGCCGGTGATTGGGGTGGGGTGATCTTTCGCAATCGGTTGGATCGCAGTCTGCCCGAGCGCATCGATCTGGAAGCCGGTGGGACGTTCCTGAACACGATCAACTTCGCCGACATCCGTTATGGCGGCGGCTCGGTCCTGATCGACGGCCAACCACGCGTCATCGCACCCATCTACACCGTTTCCGCTCGGCCCACGATCACCAACAACTCGATCATGCACAGCGCCGATGTGGCCATCTCGATGAATCCGGATAGCTTCGAGGAAACCAATTTCCATGCGCCTCGATACCAGGGCGCCGGCGATCCGTTTACCTCGGACTATACCCGCATCGGTCCGGATGTCAGCGGCAATCGTCTGATCAACAATTCGATCAATGGGCTGTTCGTGCGCACCAAGACGGCGCCGGGCGGCGTCTTGGAGCAGATGACGGTTTCGGGGCGGTGGAACAACACGGATATCGTCCACGTGGTTGCCGAGCCGCTGCGGATCGCGGGCAGTCCGGGCGGACCGATCCAACGTGCGGACGCTCCCGACGTCACCTTGGTTCGGCTGCAGACGCTGACGGCGAACCAGTCCCTGCCGCAACTGCCTGCCGGGACGGTCGATTACCGGATGACGTTTGTCGACGCCCACGGGAACGAAACGGCGGCTTCGGATCCCACCGAGTCGGCCTTGCTCCGCGTGATCAATGACGCCACGGGCGTCACGCAGCGCGTGCTGCTGACGAATCTACCGGCGGTACCGCACGATTTCGCTGCCCTGCGCATCTACCGCTCGACCAAATCCGAATATGGGCTGGTCGCCGAATTGGACCAAGCGACGCTGCAGGCGCAGAACTACCGCTATTCGGACCAGCGTGCCGAACTGGGGCAGATTTGGCTGGGTTCGGATTCATTTTTGGAAGGACGCCCGGCAGGACGGCTGATGATCGATCCGGGCGCCGTGGTCAAACTCAACGGCGGCACGATCGAAACGTCGTTCGGATCGCAATTGATCGCCGAGGGTATGCCGGGACGCCACGTGGTCTTCACCTCGCTGCTGGACCACCGTTACGGCGCTGGAGGGACTTTTGAGACCAGCGGGATCGGCGAAGTGGAGCCGGGTGGATGGGCCGGTTTGTACGCGGGGCCGATGAGCCAGATGAGCTTGGATCATGCGGTCGTGGCGTACGGCGGCGGCATCGCCGAGATCCCCGGTGCTTTCGCCGGATTCAATGCCGTGGAGATCCAGCAGGCCAAAGCACGCGTCACCAATTCCGTCTTCGAATGGAACGAAAGTGGCGATAGCGGACTGGCCCAGTCGAACCGAGCCGGACGCGGCTCCAACGGCCCGGGCGTGGTCTTCGTGCGTGGTTCGCAACCCGTGCTGGTCGATAACGTCATCCGCGACAACAGTGGCCCGGCGATCAGCATCAACGTCAATGCGTTGAACTGGGTTCCGGTCAGCGACCACGGGCGATCGACAGGGCTGGCCGATGTGCAGACGCAACTGGTGGACAACCGTGGTCCCTTGATCCGAGGAAACCAGTTGGGCAACAACGAGATCAACGGGATGCAGGTCCGCGGTGGAACGCTGACAACGCATGGGGTCTGGGACGATACCGATATTGTCCACGTGGTCCTGGACGATACAATCTACATCCCCGATTTCCAGACGTACGGCGGACTACGTTTGCAGAGCAGCCCGCAGGAGAGCCTGGTGGTCAAGTTGTTCGGCGACCATGCCGGGATCGTTGCGACCGGGCGGCCTCTGGATGTAACCGACCGCATCGGAGGGATGCTGCACGTGGTCGGGCAACCCGGTTATCCCGTCATCATGACGTCGTTGCGTGACGATACGGCAGCGGCCGGATTCACGCCGGACGGCAGGCCGCAGGGCGACACCAACAACGATGGCGACGCTCCCGGACTGGGCAGCACCCGGCCTCGGCTACCCACCGTTCCCGACATCATCGATCCGGACGAGGACCCGGAGGAAGAACTGCTGATCCACAACAACGTCCCCGAATCGGTTCCGGGTCGATTCGGCATCGTCCCGGGGGCGGGCGGCAGCGCGCGGTTCAGCGACTTGGTGACGGCGCAGGGGATCACCCAGTTATTCGAAGATGTCAGTTTCCTGTACGACTTCCTGAACTACGTCGACGTCGGCATCGATGGACAAGCCTTTGATTTGGGCGCGACCATGACCGACGGGCCGGAGCTGACCGGTCCCAACGAAGTCACCAGCTCGGGCAGCTTCGATGGTCCGAACGGCGAGATCGATTGGGAGGTCCG
>SKVE01000669.1 GCA_007129635.1 Planctomycetaceae bacterium | reverse complement strand
TCGCAGGGCATCCATTTTCAACGCGACACTTTTCTCGCCGCGCCCCAGATTCTGGGCGATGCGGTTTACCACATTCGTCGGCGGCGAGGTTCCCCGGCGTTCACCGTCGCGGCCAGCGAGGCGAACAGTGGCAAGTTGTACTGGGAAACCGACGTGGCCGCGCCTGCGGCTCTGTTGAATGTGGACTTGGAGAAGCGTCAGATCGATGCGGTATCGATGCAAGCGGAGTTGTTTCAGGTCACGATGGACGTCATGAAACAAGGCAAGCTGGACCAGATCGCCACCGCAGCCTTGGGCGCGGCTCGGACCGTCGCTTTCGATTCCGCGATTCGCTTGGACGACGCTCGCTGGGCGTTGGTCAGCAGCCAGCAGCTTAACCGTTTGGTGCTTTACAATCCGAGTGCGACATCGTCGACCGGCCGACTGGAGATGCATCCGATCCGGCCCGCTTCCGAGGCGGATGTGTCAGCCACGCCGATCCTGTTCGACGGTGGACTGTTGGTGCCGTTGGACAACGGCCAGGTCTTCCTGATCGATCCGCACAATGGTGGCCCCAAGCTGTTGCCCTTCCAGGCTCCGGTCGCCGGCGGCTCGAAAATACGCTGGCGGCGACCTGCTGCCACAGGCGATGGCCACGTGGTGCTGGCCGACAGCGACGGTAGATGCTATCGGGTTGGCATCCAGAACGACCCCCAACCGCATCTGGAATCCATTGTCCAGGCGGATCTTGGCAGTTCGATCGATTCCGGGTTGGCGATCGCGGGCGATACGGTCTACGCCGTGGCCCGCGAATCGACCAGCGACACGGTGATCTCGATGGGGGCGACCGATCTGGCTGCGGGCAGCGATTGGCCGCTGGAAGGCCGCGTCACCTGGGGGCCCGAGTCGATCGGCCCGTGGGTGTTACTCGCCACGGATCGCGACCAACTGCTGTGTTTCGGCAGCGATGGTAAGCAACAGTGGACGGCGGATTTGGAGTATGGGCCGCTGACCGGATGGCCTTTGGTCCACGAGGACGATCTGGTGCTGGCATCCACGTCAGGGACCGTGTGGCGGGTCTCCGGTGCCGACGGCAGCGAGGTGGCCCGAGAGGACATCGGCGAACCGTTAAGTGCCGGTCCGCACATTTTTGGGGCGCAGGGCCTGCTGCTGCTGGGTGGCAGTGACGGCACGCTGCATCTGATCCCAGGTCTGGATCCAGGTGAGTGAGGATCGGCGACAGCCGGGGGGGTCGGGAGTCGTTTTCGGCCAAGCCGCCCTGTTTTCCGAATGCAGGGCATCCGTTATACTCCCGAATTGTTTCATGCTTAAGAAGGAGACGCGCGATGGGTGCTGGTTACTTGACGGAATTGTTCGGACTCGAAGGCCAAACGGCCGTGGTCATCGGCGGGGCGGGCGTGTTGGGCGGCGCATTGTGTCGAGGCTTGGTTCAGGCCGGCGCAAAGGTGATCGTGGCAGACCTGATGGAAACGCCTTGTCAAGAGCGAGTCGATGAACTCGAACAACTAGGTGGCCAAGCGGGCTATGTGGTCGTCGATGTCACCTCACGCGATTCGATCGAATCGCTGCTGGCCGATTCGCGAAAGCAGAGCGACCGGATCGAAATCCTGGTCAACTGTGCGGGGGTCAACGCGGGCAACGATTTCCTGGATGCGACGGACCAGGACTGGGATCGCATCATGGCCATCAATCTGCGCGCCGTGTTTCAGGCCTGCCAGGTTTTCGGACGACACATGATCGAGGGCGGTGGTGGAAAGATCGTCAATATCGGCAGCGTCACCTCCCACCTGCCTCTTTCCCGTGTCTGGGCCTACTCGGCATCCAAGGCGGCCGTGTTGAACCTGACTCGCAACGTGGCTCAGGAATTCGCCGAGAAGGGTGTCCGAGTCAACGCGATCTGCCCGGGATTCTTTCCCGCCGAACAGAATCGCAAAGTGCTGACGCAAGAGCGGATCGACAACATCATGCACGGCACGCCGATGAAACGATTCGGAGAACCCGAAGAGTTGATCGGTGCCCTGTTGCTGCTGGTATCGCCCGTCGGCGGCCAGTTCATCACGGGAACCCACATCAACGTCGATGGCGGCTTCACCGCCGCCTGGTTCTGATCGTCCGACCGTTCGGCTGTGGCCTGTTACGGTTGGGGTGCCTTCCAGACCGGCCGCGACTCGATGCTCCGTGATTACGTGTCAACCGCGCTGCCGCAAAATCGGCTCGATCTCCGCCCAGGTACGGCGCATGGCGATCGCGTCGGTCAATTCGTCCAATCTGTGGCCCGGCAGATCGCGGACACGATCCGCATCGGCTGCCGAGAACTCTGCAAAACCAGCCGACAACAGCCGGACTAATTTAAGGTGATCGAGAGGTAGGCTGCCACGTAAGATTCCTTACAAAGAAGGAAACAGAAACCTCTGTCCCGGCTTTGCGTTCCCCCAATTCTACAGCACTGGGAAAAATATGCACCGAGTGACCACCAATGTAGGCGCGCAAGGCGGCCCAACTTCCGAAATGGCTGACTTCCCCAGCTATCAAAATGACATCACAGCGAAAGAGTTTCTCATATTTCTTCTTGCCCGTGCTACCTCGAATTCGTTATTCTATTGGATGGTCGCACGCCGCACTCGCAAGGCCAGCACCAAGCATACGAACAATACGATCAGCGAACCGATGACCAGCCAAACTCGAGCACGACCGGGGGCGTCAAAGCTGG
>SKVE01000685.1 GCA_007129635.1 Planctomycetaceae bacterium | reverse complement strand
CACGACCGCTGGTTTTCCATTCCGCCAGAGTAAATCTCTACAAAGCGGACACCCCGCTCGACCAGCCTCCGAGCCGTCAAGCATTGTCGGGCAAAATGGGCGCACCTTTTGTCGCCCATGCCGTAAAGGTCGTGGGTCTGTTGCGACTCCGACTTGATATCCAGCGCCTCGGGGGCTGCGGTCTGCATTCGATAGGCCAGTTCAAAACTTTCAATACGCGCGGCTAATTCCGTTTCCGCAGGGAACTGCTGGCGATGTGTCGTGTTCAGTTGGTTCAAAAGGTCAAGCTGATTTCGCTGAGCGGTGTCGGTCATCACTGCGGGCCGGACCAGGTTGTCGATCGCGTCGCCCCGCGGTTTGAGGTGGGTTCCCTGATACGCCCCTGGCAGAAAACCGGCGCTCCAGTTGGCGGCGTGGCCTTTGGGCAGGCCGCGGCCTTTGGGGTCGCTCATCACAACAAACCCCGGCAGGTCGCTGCTCTCACTTCCCAGGCCGTACGTCACCCATGATCCGACACCCGGAAAGCCCATCCGCGGCATGCCCGTGTTCATCGCAAACAGGGCGGGCGAATGGTTGTTGGATTCGGTATGACCGGAAAGTAGAAACGCCATCTTATCAACATGCTTGCCCAAGTGCGGAAAAATCTCCGGCACCATCTTGCCGGATTCTCCCTGGGGCGTGAACTTGAACGGGGATTGCATTAAGTTGCCCACAGCATGTTTGAAGAAACCGGTCGTGTCTTTGAACTCGGGATCGAATTCGCGGATCGACTTACCGTCCCAGCGTGTCAGTTCCGGCCGATAATTCCAAGTGTCCACATGGCTGGGCCCGCCATTGACGAAGATCCAGATCACCCGTTTGGCTTTGGCCGGAAAATGACCCTCTTGGGGCGCCAGCGGATTCAGAGCCCGGCTGGTCAGGTTTTCCGCAGCAGAGGCATGCCCGCTGGCGACGATCCCGAGCTGGTGCAGCATGCCAGTGAGCCCCAACATCCCAAACCCGCACCCCATCCGGGCCAGCAGGTGGCGGCGACCTAGCAACGGGGTGGATGATGTCGGTTGATCGCTCATGGCTATTGAATCCTGAAGACCTGCGTTCATGGCGGAAGGGGTATCCAAACTGAAACGATGTAATCTACGGGAGATAGACAAATTCGTTCATGCTGATCAGGGCCTGGCAGAGATCGGTCAGGGCCGCCAGGGAGGGATCTGCTAGGTTCTGTTCACGGTAGTGGGTCGCTTGCGTTTCCAGAAAGTTCGTGGCCAGCGCCATTTCTCGTTCCGTCGGACCACGTGCCAGGACCCGTCGATAGCCCTCTACCACGTTCAGCTCCGGCGATTCCTGCGACAACCGGGTGGCAAGCGCCTGTGCGTATTGGCGACCCGGTTGGCTGTTAAGGAACATCAGGGCTTGTGGCGCGATGGTGGTGCTGGAACGCTGGCCGATACTGCCAAGGTGTTCCGGCCAGTCAAACAGCATCATCATCGGGATCAACTGACTTCGTTTGATGAAGAAATAGATGCTTCGCCGAGGCATGTTTGGGTCCAGCGTGCCGGGGCCATACATCGTAGGATCCAGTTTACCGGAAACGGCCAGCATCGAATCGCGAATCGCCTCCGCCTCGAGGCGGCGTGGTGTCCACCGCCACAACCGCATGTTCTCAGGATCGATCGTGGCCCGCGGTTCGTCGTAAGCGGCGGACTGAAGATAGACGCTGCTGCTCATGATCAGACGATGCAACCGCTTAAGCTGCCAGTCGTGCTGGATCAGATCGTGGGCCAACCAGTCCAGCAGTTCCGGGTGGCTGGGGCGATCGCCGGAAACACCAAAGTCATTCGGGGTTGCCACCAAGCCCCGGCCGAAATGGTGTTGCCAGACGCGGTTGACAATGACCCGCGCCACCAAATGCCCGGCACCTCGTTGGGTATCGGTCATCCAATTGGCCAGGGCGGTCCGGCGGCGGCTGGTTCGGGAGTGTTCATCCGTGTGCCCCGTTTGCCACTTGGCCGGGGAGACATCCGCGGGTGTCAAAACCTGAAGGAAGCCGGCGGTAACCACCTCTTTCTTCTGACTGACGTCGCCTCGGTTCAGGTAGTAGGTTTCGGGGTAAAAATGCGGGAATCCCCGGCCATCGGCGTGGTGCGAGATCGGCGGCAAGCCCTCGCTGGTTACCATGACCTTGGTCAGGTTGCGGGGGGGGCCGGCCGATTCAAGCTCACGAAGCTGACGGTTCAGCGCCTGCCACTCGGGCAGCGTGGTCGCAAACCAAGCTTGGGCTTTCTGCCAGGCCGCACTGTCGGGGTCGCCGCTGGACTTGGCCTCCACCAGGGCCGTGTGGATCTGCGGGTCGATTGGATCACTGCCGACCACGATGGCGGCAGCCTCCTGGTCTGAGATGGCCACGCGGAATCGACCAATGGCGTGTCGCGGGTTCGGATGATTGAAGGTAAGTTGCATGGTCCATTGGCTGGGACCTTCAAACTGCAGCGTTTCCTGGAATTCAAAGACGGCTGCCTGATCCTGGCCAATACCACCGAAATCCACCGCCCAGCCAGAGGAAACCGGATCGGCATCAATCGCGGCTAAGACCGACAGGGAATCGGCATTCTGTTGATGCGTGGCAACGGCATGACGGAGGGACACGTGGCGGCCCGCAGGCCGATTTTCTGCGGCCGCATGGGCTGCGGCAGGGCCTACTGATACCTGCAAGTCTCCCAGGGCAAAATTCCCGTTGTTGGCACGCCCAGGGCCTTGGTGAGGTAGCGACGGGTGGGTCAGTGCCTCCAATCGCAACTTGGAAGCGGCGGGATGAACGGAGCGAGCCTTAATCGTCAGCACGTCCTGCCGCGGTGCCGGGCCGATCGCCAACCACGAACCGTCACCCTGTGGTTCGAATTTCGAGCCCCCGCTCGATTGGATCTCGACCACCTCCAGGGTCCGCCAAGGGGATGCTGATTCCTCCGGGGTGTAGTGCGCGATCCAATCGGCGAACTGGGTGGGAAGTTGCTGACTTTCGAACTCCGCCCGCTTCTGTTGAATCCGGGCCAGGTCGGCTTCCCACTGCGCCTGCTGCTGACGGGTCCGTTCGGGGTCCAGTTCCAGTTCGATCTCGCTACGGATGGCAGTGGTAAAGTTGGCCGCCATTCGATAGTAGTCGGAGGCTGGGATCGGATCGAATTTGTGATCGTGGCACCGCGCACATCCGACCGAAAGGCCCAGAAAGGCGACCCCGGTGGTCGTTACCATGTCGTCCAATTCGTCATAACGAGCCGACTCGAATTCCGCTTCGGTCAATTGGGTCGGAAACGGACCGGCCCCCAGAAACCCGGTCGCCATCAGCGCCAACGGATCCTCCGGGGCCAATTCATCTCCCGCCAATTGCCACTGCAGGAATTGATCGAACGGCATATCGCGATTGAATGCTTGGATCAGGAAATCGCGATAGTGGTAGGCATGCGGACGATTGTAGTCTTGTTCGTAACCGTGTGATTCGGCAAATCTCGCTACGTCCATCCAATGCCGCGCCCACCGTTGACCGTAATGCTCCGCGCCGAGCAGGCGATCCAAAACGTCCGACCAGGCCGAGGGATGATCGTTCGCGGCAAAGGCTTCCACCTCTTCCGCAGTGGCAGGTAACCCCAGCAGATCGAAGGTCGCGCGGCGAAGCAAGGTCCGGGCATCGGCAGGTGGATTCGGAGCGATCGAGACAGCCTCCTGTTTTGACAAAATAAAACGATCGATTGGGGTTCGGCACCACTGGTTGTCACGTACCGTAGGGATGGGGACCGGGTTCAGCGGCTGAAACGACCAAAAGGCCCGATGGTGGTCGGTTATCGCGAACGCCTTCGGTTCGCCGTCTGGTTTTCCTTCGGCCAACGGTTGGTCATAGGGGGCCCCCAGGTCGATCCAGCGGCGTACCAGTTCGATCGACTCCTGCGGCAGGCGATCGGCCTGCAGGGGCATATGGGGCTCTTGGGCGTGGGTGATTAATTCCATCAGATAACTGTCGGCGGCGGTGTCGGCAAGGTAACCGCTTTGCACCAACGACTCCCGCGTCGAAAGGTCAAAGTCGGCCTTTATCGACTGGCCGCCGTGACAATCCAGACAGTGCGTCGACAGGATGGCCCGGACATCCGATTTGAACAGGGCCGTTCCTTCTTTGACTCGCTCAACGTGATCGACTGGGACGGCAGCGGGAGACTCCTGGGCGACCAAGGGAAAGGCCGCCGACAGACAGAGTCCCAGCACCAGTAAAGCCTGGCACGCCGTGATGCGTAAGCTCATCGGGTCACTCCGTTGTGCGTTGCAGCAGGCTGGCACCGCGTCGGTGATGATCATGACAAGATCCCCCGCACGACCTTGCCGTGAACATCGGTTAGGCGGAAATCGCGGCCCTGGTACTTGTAAACCAACCGCTCGTGGTTCACGCCCAGCAGGTGCATGATGGTGGCGTTCAGGTCATGGACGTGAACGGGATCCTGAACGATGTTGTAACAATAGTCATCCGTCTCCCCGTAGGTCGTGCCTCCACGAATTCCAGCCCCGGCCAAAAGCACGGTGAAGCAGCGGGGGTGATGATCACGGCCATAGTTCGTTTTGGTGAGGGCGCCCTGCGAGTAGATCGTGCGGCCAAACTCGCCGCCCCAGACGATCAGCGTATCCTCCAGCATGCCTCGTTCATCCAAGTCATCGATCAGGGCCGCAGTCGCCTGATCGGTATCGTTGCACTGTCCCCGAATGGCTTGGGGAAGCCTGCCGTGGTGGTCCCATCCCATGTGGAATAATTGCACGCAGCGAACATCTCGCTCGGCCAGTCGCCGAGCCAACAAACAGTTGGCAGCATAGGTCCCAGGCCGCTCGACCTCCGGGCCGTACTTCCTCAGAACATGCTCCGATTCGCCCGAAATATCCAGCAGATCCGGAACACTTGATTGCATCCGAAAGGCCATTTCGTATTGAGCAATCCGCGTTTGGATTTCTGGGTCGCCAACGACCTCGTGCCGCTGCTCGTTAAGCTTGGCCAGGCGGTCAAGCGTCGCACGCCGGGAAGCCGTATCGACCCCCGCTGGATTGGACAGATACAGAACGGCGTCGCCCTGGTTGCGAAACTTGACGCCCTGGTGCTCGGAGGGCAGAAAACCGGGTCCCCAAAGCCGGTCGTACAGGGGCTGATCGTCGGTTCGTCCGGTCCCAAACGAAGTCAGTACGATGTAGGCTGGAAGGTCTTGGTTAACGGTCCCCAAGCCATAGCTCAGCCAACTGCCGATGCTGGGCCGTCCGGCCAGTTGGTGACCGGTCTGGCAGAAGGTGATCGCCGGGTCGTGGTTGATTGCCTCGGTATGCATCGAACGGACCATGGCAAAACGATCGGCCACCTTGGCCATGTGGGGCAACAACTCGCTCATCCACATCCCGCTTTGGCCATGCTGCGCGAACTTGAAAACAGACGGAGCCACGGGAAAGGTGCTTTGCCCCGAAGTCATCGTGGTAAGCCGCTGGCCCTTGCGAATCGAAGCGGGCAGGTCTTCGTTGAATCGATCCTGCATCAACGGTTTTGGATCGAACAGGTCCATCTGCGATGGTGCCCCCGACTGAAACAGGTAGATCACCCGTTTGGCCGTGGGGGCAAAATGAGGCAAACCCGGCAGGCCAAGCCCAGGGCCAGCGGCCGGTTCCCCCTGGCCTTCCGCCTGAAGCAGCGATGCCAAGGCCGAGACCCCAACGGCCGAGGCCCCCGCCTGAAGAAACAGGCGGCGATTCAAGGCGTCTTGCAACTGGATTGGGTTGTCGAACATAGCGGATCACCATGGATGCGAACGCAGACGGGGTGGAAAAAATCGGTTGGGTTGGCCAACGGGGGGCAAGCGGAACGTTACTCACGCATCACAAACTCATCAAGATTCAAAAGGATATTGGCGGTCAAGGTATAAGCCGCCAGTTGCCGGGCTGGCAGTTCCCGCCCTACTGCGGACTCTCCCAGTGCGACCAGTTTTTGAGCAGATTCTTCGTCGTCGGCAAACCTTTCGATATCTCTCTCCAGTCCCTCAATCAGAATCTGGAGCTCGCTTTCGGTCGGAATTCGCGCCACCGCCAACTGGAACCCGAAACCGATTCGGGCTTCCGGAGTATCGCCCCCTTGAGTCAGCATCCGCACTGCCAAGGCCCGCGAGGCTTCGACAAAGGTAACTTCGTTCAGCAGAGCCAACGCCTGCAGCGGAGTGTTGGTGCCCGAACGCTGGACGGTGCAGGTTTCTCGGTTAGGGGCATCAAACAACAGCATGGTTGGCGGAGCGGCGGTCCGTTTCCAAATGGTATACATCGACCGACGATACAGACCGTCCCCTTTTTCGTGCTGGTAATTTCTAAGATTGCCGTATTTGCTGGTTTCGTCCCAGACCCCGGCTGGCATGTAAGGCCGGGTGCTGGGGCCGCCGATCTCCGGGACCAACAGTCCACTGACGGCCAAAGCCGCATCGCGGACCAATTCGCCCGCCAGACGGAACCGGGGGCCGCGAGCCAAAAGCCGGTTCTCGGGATCGCGCGTCAGATGCTCCGCCGTGACGTGCGAGGACTGACGATAGGTGCTACTCGTCACAAGCATCTTCTGAAACGCCTTCATGTCCCAGGCAACCGCAGCAGAACCGCCTACCTGGGGCATGACGCTGGGATCCATGAACTCGACCGCCAGCCAGTCCAGCAGTTCAGGGTGGGAAGGATAATCTGCCTGAGAACCAAGGTTCTCGGTGGTCTTGACGATCCCCGTTCCGAAAAATCGCTCCCAGGTCCGGTTGACCCATACCCGGGCGGTCAGCGGATTGCGGGGCGAGGCGATCCAGCGGGCCAGTTCCAAACGGTCCTGGGGATCGGTCCCATCACTCAAGGCAGCCGGCAAGCCGCGGCCGACCTTTTCGCCCGGTTGATCGTATTCGCCCCGGTTCAGGATGAATGCGTCGCGGGTTTTGCCTTCACGCATCACCATCGTGGAGACGAAACTGCGACGTAGGGCGGTCAGCTCTTGGGAAACCTGTGCGATCTCCGTCTCCACCTCTTTTAGAGGATTCGCGACGTTCTCGCGGTAGTACGCCTGAAGCGCCAAGAACTGCGACTCGGTTCGCTCGCTCGTGTCAGCACCGATGGCTGCAACGATCTGCGGCGGTAAGTCGCCGGACGAAAGTTCCACGTCCGCCGGAGGAAGCGAGGTGATCGAAAAACGGAAACGCCCCACGTTGTGATCGGCAAAGGGTGACTCGTGCCGCATCGTGATGGTCAGCGTCGCTTCGGGGGGCAGCTGCGTCGGTTGGTCGCTAAGCAGCAACAGCTTGCGCGGGACCCGGTTTTCCGGCTTCAGCCCTTCGATCGCCCAACCCTTGCGATTGGCACCCCGTTTGCCTGGCTGGGGACGGTCGCCCAAGATCGACTGGGCTGGCCAGCCAGGCTGCGAAAAATCCGCCGTGGCCGTCTGCAGAAAAAACTCCTGCGGGTTATCCAGCGTAGGCGAGGTGATCGTCGCCCGGACGTCGGTTAAAACAAAGTTGCCATTGAACCCGCGTCCAAGGCTTTGAGTCGGCAGGTTTTCGTGCGGCAGCACCTCCAACAGCAGGCCGCTCAGCGTGCCTTCGATCGGGGCGGTGACCTCGTAGACGTCGTTGCCTGGATTTTTGCCCCCGACCAGATAACTGTCGTCTTCCAGGCGTTCCAGCGTGGCACCTTTCAGCGACCGGGCCACGGAAACCTCCAACGGCGACCAGGTTCCCGCCGCAGAATCGCTAGCGATTCTGCGGCGTGTTTGGGCAGCCCATTGTTGCGTAAGTCCAGGCAGTTGGGATGTGAGTTCGACCAAGCGATCCTGCAGGTCTTCGAGCTCCTGCGCCAATCGACTTTCTTCGACCAATTGCGGTTCGGTCGGCAGTTCCAGCACGGGAGGGGTGTTGCCGCTGACCTTGCCATCCGTGGCCAGGACCCCGGATTCGGCCACCGAGTTAAAGTAGGCGAACATCTGATAGAATTCCCGCTGAGAAATTGGGTCGTACTTGTGGTCGTGGCAGCGGCAGCAGTTCATTGTCAGACCCAGCCAAACCAGCCCCGTGGTTTCGACGCGGTCGATTACCGTCTCGACAAACCACTCGTCGACGATGCGTCCACCTTCGCCGTTAAGCCGATGGTTGCGATTGAAACCCGTGGCGATGATCTGGTCACTAGTCGGCTCAGGCAGCATGTCCCCGGCAAGTTGTTCGATCGTGAATTGATCGAACGGCATGTTCTCGTTGAAGGCCCGAATCACCCAATCACGCCAAGCCCACATTTCGCGACTCCCATCGCTCTGGTAGCCGTTGCTATCGGCGTAGCGGGCCTGATCCAACCAAGGCAGCGCCATCCGCTCGCCGTAATGAGGGGAGGCCAACAACCGATCGACGACTTTCTCGTAAGCCTCTGGCGAATCATCTGCCAGAAAATCGGCGACCTCTTCCGGGGTCGGCGGCAATCCGGTCAGGTCAAGCGTGACACGGCGAATCAGGGTCTGACGATCAGCCGGAGGATTGGGGGAAACCCCCTCCTGCCGCAAGCGGGCCTGAATGAAATGATCAAGCGGCCCCTGGGCCCAAGGGCCCGTTTCAGGGACTTCGCCCCGTTGCGGTGGAAGAAAAGCCCAGTGCTCTTGATACTCCGCCCCATTTTCGATCCAATTTTTGATCCGTTCGATCTGCTCCGCCGTCAACCGCTTGCCGGTGCTGGCTGGCGGCATTCGAGTGCTGTGGTCGGTCGACAGAATACGAGCCAGCAGAGAGCTGCTCGAGGCCTGACCGGGGTTGATCGGTTGTTCGCCGGAGTCGGCCTGGGCGATGGCCGAGTCACGCAAATCGAGCCGGAACCCGCCTTCCCGGGTCGCCTCATCCGGGCCGTGGCAGGTGAAACAATTTTCCGAAAGGAGCGGTTTGATGTCTCGATTGAACGAAACTTCAGCGGCCCGCAAGACTCCGGCGGCCAAAAGGTTAGCTCCCATCGCCAGCAGCCAGCCAACCGACAAGACTACTCTGGTAACGCACGAAGATTTCATCAGGTGGGAAATTCCGGTGAAGCCAAGGAGGCGGGGGGGGGGAAGAATATTCTCCGCCTTATTGTAACAGACTTCATTGACGAAAAAAGCGACCCGAAACGAGCGAAAGCCTAATCGTGCAGGTTCGCGATCCGTCGAATCAGGCGACGGTTGCGAACGGCCGTCAAAGAATTGGAAGCGAACGATGAGGAGCAATGTGATGGCTCAACAGCGTCACGAAGCCTGTGATTCACGACGGATCGATGACTACCTGAACGAACAACTTTCTTTGCCGGAGCAGTCCGAATTCGAAGCTCATCTATCGGCGTGATCGCCGGCACACCGCAGTACATGTCGCCGGAACAGGTTCGTAGAGACCTAACGCTCGAACGGAATTGTATCGTTTCCCCGATCGGCAAACGACTAGTGTTTGGTCATTTGGAGATGCCCAGCTTGTCTGAGCTTCGCCGAGCTGTGGCGGAGCTCGATATCGAACCAAGCTCGTCTTGCATTCGGGAAATTGTCGCCGACGTTCGCGAGCTGCACGCTGACCCGGTCAACGCTGATGCGTTGTTCCAGGTCGACTCTCAATTCAATCTGCTTGAGATGGCCGGCCCCGCCGTGATACCCGAACGAGGTGTTGAAACCTGCGGTCGCTGAACTGGCGCGACGAATGGGACTTTGCCCTGGACACAACTTCGCGTTAGAATCATGCTACGTCTCGACCAGCCGCCGAGCCGACCGAATCCGGTTTAGGGGGTTGGTCGACAAGGCCGTTGGTTTGGTGTGGCTGCCTATTGGAAAAGGGGGCGTACCCGCGTCGAACCTTGGGTTTTCCTGGGTCCTGGTGACGTTTTTGAAGGGTCGGCTTTCCTTTTTCAACGAGCTGTTGTCCCCGAGTCGTACGTCCTGCCCCCCTTCCTTCTTCCCCGTAGACCTGACTCAATGACACAATCTCCCTGCTTTGCGTTGCATGATCCTCGCATGACTTTACGCTCCCTGTTTATTGCTGCTTCGATTCTCAGCCTGTTTCTGAGCGCTGGTTGCAACAGCCAATCCGGCTCCGCCGGCGGTGGCAAGCGGCAATTCATTAGCGTCGGAACGGCTCCCGTTGGCGGTGCGTACTACACCGTCGGCAGCGCGGTGTGCGAAGTCGTCAACGACAGCAGTGGCGACTTGAATTGGCGGGTCAACGCGGAAGCGACTGGTGGATCGATGGAGAACATTCGCTTAGTCAGTCAAGGAAAATTTCAGTTTGGGATGTGCAATTCCGCGATCACCTACTTCGCGGTCCGTGGCAGCGAAGGCTGGGACCAAGCCCATGATGTCCGTTCGGTGATTACGTTGTTTCCCAATCTGGCCATGTTTGCGACGACGTCCGATTCGGAAATTCAATCGATCGCAGAGATGAAAGGTAAACGCGTTT
>SKVE01000133.1 GCA_007129635.1 Planctomycetaceae bacterium | reverse complement strand
CGCTCGGGGGTGATGTCGTGGCGTACAATCTCGCAATAGACGTTCTGTTCGCGCACTCGACGCGCGATCAATTGGGCGTACTGCGACCCAAAGTCTAAAACCAGAACCCTTTCGTCGAATAATCGAGCGTTATCGCCGTTGCCTTCGACGCCCTCGACCAACGCATCTCTCATCCTCAACCCCTCCCCTCGATTTTGGGAATTTCCGACCAACTAGTAGCACAGCCTTCGCCTCGTAGCATCAGGCCCCGCCGCTCTACCTCGCAACATGGTACTTGACGGTGCCCGCAAAATCTAGGATTGTTGGGGTTGCTTTCCCATGTCGTGGCAAAGAAGGTGCTCCGCCTCGACTACCCCCCAATTATCGCATATAAGCCATCATGAATCGGATGATCACCGAATGGACGGACGTTTTCGAGCCCATTACCGACTGGATACACCAATACGATCAGCACGCAGAACACCATCTTTCCTTATTGGAGGTGGCCGAGGCAGCTTTAGCCACCGGTTTGGCCGGTCACTCGGAAGGCCGCGAGTTGGCTGGGCGTATCGAGCGCTGGCGTTATCGGCATTTGCAGGACGAGGGGGATCATTGGTCTTGGCAGACGGAGACACTGGTCAACCAGTTGGATCAATTGGCCAATCGTCTGGCAGGCCGCCCGGATCGGTTGCCGCGTTGCACGGGCCAGGCGATCCAAGACAGTCGCTTTGATACCGATACCATCCGCGAGGCGTTGGAGCTGGTCGATCCGCGAGTTCCCCTTTCGGCATTGACCGATCGCGCTTCTGAATTGACTCGATTGCATTTCGGTTGCTCTACGGACGACCGATCTGCCGCGGCAGCGCGCTGGCGGATGGTCGTCTACGCGCCGCTTTACGTTTCGAACCAGTGCATCAACTATTGCTCGTACTGTGGTTTCCGTTATCCGCTGGAGATAACGCGGCGGCACCTGAGTTGCGATCAGGCTTTGGACCAGGCTCGTTGGCTGTACGACCGTGGTTTTCGGCATCTCTTGGTCGTCGGCGGCGACTTCCCGAGTCTGACAACCACGGACTATTACGCCGAAATCCTACGGGCGATGGTCGCGGACGGGATCGTTCCGGCCGTCGAGATCGCACCTCAGTCGACAGAATCCTATGCGGAGCTGGTCCAGGCGGGAGCTTGCGGTGTGACCTTGTACCAGGAGACGTACGATCCGGTCCGTTATCGCGAGTACCATCTGCGGGGTCCGAAAGCATCGTATCCTTGGCGGCTGGAGGCGCTGGACCGAGCGGCAGAGGCGGGCATGGCCAGGTTGGGGTTGGGCGTCTTGATCGGACTGGCCGACCCGTACCATGACATCCCGATCATGATGCGGCACGCGGCGTATCTGATGGATCGATTTCCGGACCGCACGTTCGCCTTCAGCCTGCCTCGCATCCACGCGGCGCCGGACGGATTTCAGGTTCCGTTCCCGATCGACGACCAGCAGTTGATCCGCTGGTACTGCGCCTTGCGAATCGCTTTTCCACGCGCCCCATTGGTGCTCTCTACCCGCGAAGCGGCCGAGCTGCGCAATCGCCTGGCCCAACTGTGCATCACGCAGATGAGTGCCGGCAGTTCGACCGCGCCGGGCGGATACCGTGACGATGTGTCGGATGGGGGCGAACAGTTCCCGGTCACCGACCAGCGCTCGGGGGCCGAAGTGGCTCGCTGGCTGGAGCAATCCGGGTTCCAAGTCCGCTGGTCATTGGACGAAAACGGTTCGTAGGCTGCTCAGAGTCCACGGGCGGCTTTGATGTCTTCAAAGTCGCGCAGATGGTAGTCGATGTCGACGTAATCCAGGATGCGGCACAGGCCGCGCAGCGCGACGCCGAAGCCGTCCGGACCGCTGAAGCCGCCGAACTGGCCGCCGCCTTTGACATGCGGTTCCATGTCCAGGAACACACCGGGGATCCCCCGCTTCTTCAGTATTCGTTCCAGGCGAGGGATCATTTCGCGGAAATCGCGCAGGATCGCTTCGTGGCCCGAGTGCCCCAGGTCGGCGGGCACAAAGTGCTTGAGCGCCTCCTCGTCGACATGGTCTGTTTTCTTCGCCGGATGGGGGTGGCGGTAATCCTTGATGTGCATCCAGGCCAGACCCGGCTTCATCAGGGCGTAGTGCTCGAATGTTTCGTCCGCCGAATAGCCTTGCGTGACTACATTGGCCCCGTCAAAAATCAGCATCAGCGCCGGATGATTGACTTGACGATGGATCTCGGCCAACAACTGACCCGTATGCCCGACCAGATTCGCCTCCAGTTCCAAACCGAACGTCAGGTCGCTGCGATGGCACTGCTCGGCGATCTGTCCCAATTGATCGACCACCAGCGGCAGATGCTCGCGAGCATCGGTACCGGCCGGATGGTAGAACGAGAAGCCGCGGATCAACTTGGTTTCGAAGGCGTGAGCCAGTTCGCAAGCCTTGGCGACGTCCTCCTTCAGGTACTTTGCAAAGGGGATGTAGGCATTCTTGGTCCCATCCTCGACATCCAGCAATTTGACTTTGCCGATCGGCGACCCGAGCGACGAGACATTCAGCCCGTACTTGTCTTGCAGATGTCGGATCTTGGTGATCTCGCTCTTGGTCAGCTTCATCACGTTCTTCACGCCACTACCGACATCGATGAAGCGGATCGTGTAATACTGCAGCCCGAGCGCGGCGAAGATGCAGAACTGCTGTTCCGCATTCTTATCG
>SKVE01000142.1 GCA_007129635.1 Planctomycetaceae bacterium | reverse complement strand
TCGATCTCTCCTTTTCCCAAAAAATGCTCGATGGCTAGATGGTTTGACAACGGTCCGGGCTGGTCGATGACTGCATCGCCGCACGGACATCGTCTTCGGCGATCTCCCCGACCAGTTCCACGTGCCCCAGGCGGCTGGGCAAGACGAATCGCAAGCGACCGTGTGCGGCCTTTTTGTCGCGGCGCATCACGGCCAGCAAGGCTTCCGGATCCAGGTCCGGTACCGCGACGGGCAACCCCAGCGCTTCGAGCAGATCGTGCTGGCGTTGTGCGAGCTGGCCGTCGACACGTCCCAGCCGCTCTGCCAGCCGTGCTGCGCACATCATGCCGATCGCAACCGCCTCGCCGTGCAGCACCTGGCCGTATCCCGATTGGGCTTCGATCGCATGCCCGAATGTATGCCCGTAGTTCAGCACTGCGCGTAACCCGCCCGTCTCGCGTTCATCGTTTTCCACCACGTCTGCTTTCAGGCGACAGCAGCGGGCGATCACTTGTCGCAGCACGTCGGCCTCGCGGCGATTCAACGCCTCCTGCTGCTGTTCCAGGTAGGCAAAGAATTCGGCATCCAAGATCACCCCGTACTTCACCACCTCGGCCAATCCGGCTCGATACTCGCGTACCGGCAGGGAATCGAGCACCTGGGTGTCGATCACCACGCCCAACGGCTGCCAGAAGGCGCCGACCATGTTTTTGGCGCCGGGCAGATTCACGCCTACCTTGCCGCCGACGCTGCTGTCCACCTGGGCCAACAAGGTGGTCGGGACCTGGAAGAAATCCAGGCCACGCGCGAACGTGGCCGCGATAAAACCGGCCAAGTCACCCATTACGCCTCCGCCTGCGGCGACCACCAGCGTCTTGCGATCCGCGCCCAACCGCAGCATTTCCTGCCACAGGTGATCCGCGACCGCGACGCACTTGCTGTTCTCGCCCGCCGGCACGATCAGCAGGTCCACATTGTCGATCGTCGCAGCCAACAGCTCGGCACAACGCATGCCATACAGCGGTTCGACGTTCGCGTCGGTGATGACCACCGCATGCGTGAACTTCCCCAAATCGGCGACGGCGGGGCCGAGTTCGTTCAGAATTCCCGAGCCGATCTCGATCGCGTAGCTACGTTCCGACAGATGGACCTGGACCGTGGTGGTTTCCGACACGTTGTCTCCTTGAATCGAAGGTGAATAAAGTCTGTCGCTGACTTAGGGGGGTGATTTTGAGGCTTCCAAACGTAAGTGGCAAAAAATTTTTCGAAACACTCGGCAACGAGCGAAAAATCGTCTATGATATCTCTTGGTCTTTAAGGCGAAGCAGCAGTCTGTGGCCCAGTCCCGCTGGGTTGCTGCCTGTTACTGCTACCCACCAGCCAATCCGATTTTACCGAATTTCAAGGAGATTTCGCATGGATCCCCGCCGTTTGTTCCTGGGCCTACGGATCATCACTGCAGGCATGTTGCTGGCTGTGGCCAGCGCCGCCGGGCTTTCCGCCGCAGAACCCGGCCAGTACTTGGGGCCGATCGACGTTGTCGCATCGCCGGATCAAAGCACGTTGTACGTGGTCCAGTATGACGGACGACGCGTCGATGCGGTAGACGTCCAGGCGGGCCAGGTTGTGCGAAGCATCGCCTGCCCGGCCGCTCCGACCGGCGTGGCCGTCAGTGCGGACGGCGAATTACTGTACATCACCTGCGAAGGCCCTGCCGGGGTGGTTTGCATCGCCCAGGCGGCCAATGGCGAGATCGTCGAGCAGATCGCGGTGGGACACACGCCCGGTGCCCCGGTCCTTTCGCCCGATGGTTCGCGGTTATACGTCAGCAACCGGTTCGATAACGATGTTTCGGTCATCGATCTGGAGACCAAGAAAGAAGTGCAGCGAGTCCCGGCGATCCGCGAACCGTTCGCTGCGGCGATCAGCAAGGACGGAGCCAGTTTGTTCGTCTGCAACCAGCTACCGAACGACCCGGCGGATTCCTACGATGTGGCGGCCGAGGTCACGGTGATCGATACACAGTCGCTGACCACTTCAAACATCCGGTTGCTGAACGGCAGCTCCAGCGTGTTTGACATCTGCATCTCGCCGGACGGCAAGTATGCTTACGTGACCCACATCCTGTCGCGATACCAGATGCCCACCACGCAATTGGAACGCGGCTGGATGAATACCAATGCGTTAAGCATCTTGGATGTGGCGGAAAAGTCCTTGATCAACACGGTGTTGCTGGATGACATCGATCTGGGCGCTGCGAATCCTTGGGGTGTGACGACCACCGCCGACGGCAAGACCATCCTGGTCACCCACGCCGGGACTCATGAGGTTAGCGCGATCGATGCCGAAGGCCTGCACGAGAAACTGGCCAGCATCCCCAAGACGATGGAAGAAGCCCAGGCCACGGGGCGGTACGACGGTCGAGGAACCTATTCGTCGATCACCGTCGATGACGTGCCCAACGATCTGGCTTTCCTGGTGGACTTGCGACGCCGTATCACCTTGCGGCGCGGTGGGCACTGGGGAACACTAAACGACGACGGTCCGCTGATCAATGGTCCGCGCGGTTTGGACGTGATCGGCACGACGTTCTACGCCGCACTGTACTTCAGCGATGCGCTGGCCGTGGTGGATCTGGAAGACAGGGCCCATTATCCCGTCAAGTTGATCCCGCTGGGCCCCGAACCGGAACTGACCGTCGCACGTCGCGGCCAGATGTTCTTCCATGATGCGGATCT
>SKVE01000948.1 GCA_007129635.1 Planctomycetaceae bacterium | reverse complement strand
CCTGTTCGGCCAGCGCCACCACGTCGGGCACGAAGCGCAGGGAACTGGCCGACATGAACGGCGTGCCGGTCTCTCGAGCCACCTGGGCCAGTTGTTGGGCCTGTTTGCCGGTCATGGCCAGCGGTTTATCGCAAAATGTCGGCACGCCCCGTCGCAAGGGGGTCACCGCGTACTTTCCATGCTCACCGGAACCGTCGTCCACGATCAACACCCCATCGACATCTTCGGAGCATTGATCGGCATCGTCGCAAACTACGGGGATGTTGCACACATCCGCCAACCGCTCGGCAGCCGATTTGACCGGGTCCCAGATACGGACCACGCGCACGCCCTCTAGCCGCTTTCCGGCAGCGACGAACGTCCCCTCGATCTGCTCACGCTTGGCAGCGTCATAACCGTTGCAGATCGTGGCAAAGGCCGTGCCGTGGAACGATCCGGGCATGCGCGGCGCTCCCATGTACCCATACGTCGCAGCCGAGATCAATCCAAAACGAAGCGGTTCTTGTCCCGTATCGCCATGGGTCGACGATGGAAACCCCAGCGGCGCCGCAAGCGTTCCGGCCAGGGCGGCTGCCGAGGATGTTTTCAGGAACGATCGGCGCGACCGTTGTGCTTCCAGTCCAGATTCCACGATTTCACCTCTCGGATCGATGTTGCCGGAAAGTTTCGAAGCCCTACAGCTTCGCCACGCACTGGTTCATGTACGCGATGCTCTCCCGAGCCAAAGCTTCGGGGCCGGGCGTATAGTCAAAGACTTCGACCGATACCCAGCGATCGAATTTGATGTCCGCCAACGCTCGGAAGATCGGCATGAAGTCCAGATCGCCCATCCCGGGACCCTGGAGATTAGGATCGTTGGCGTGGAAGTGCTTGATCCACGACCGATAGCGGCGGAGCAGCGTCGGCATCGAATCGGCCTCGTGAACCATGGCTTTGCAATCGACCATGATCTGGCAGTGGGGCGAATCGACCATCTCCGCCAACTCGACGGCATCCGCGGCGAACGGCATGAAATTCGTCTCGACGTCTCCCAGCGGCTCCAACGCCAAAATGACGCCCAGTTCTTCCATGGTCGGCATCGTGGCCTTGAACACCTCGGCCGCATACGCCATGCCCTGGTCCCGGCTGACGCCTTCCAACAAATCCCGCTGCTTGGGCGATCCAAAGATCATGATGTCGCCGCCCAGATCCGCACAGAACTTCGCCAGTTCGATCAGATAATCGGTCGTCTTCTTGCGTATTTCGGCGTCCGGATGCGTCAGATGAAAACCTTCGGTGCGAGCCAACAACCAGTGCAGGCCGGCACATTCCAAACCGGCGTCCTCCATAAGCTGGCGGAGCCGGGCGCGCCGCCGCGGCGGAACTTCGGTGACGTACTGGGCGATCGTAAAGGGAGCGATCTCCAAGCCCGTGTATCCGCATTCGGCCACAAAACGGCAGACTTTTCCGAAAGGCCAATTCTCGAAGGTCTCGTTGCACATGGCAAACTTGAAAAGCTCCTGAGGCTCGGCCGCTGACATGGCCGGAGCGGTAAGCGGATGCAAGCCCACCGCTGCAGCGCCCAGGCCCGCAGCCGCTGTACCGAGGAACGATCGTCGCGAGTTCGTCACGGCAGTGTCACTGCACTGGTTCATTGTTGCTCCTTTGCATGCTGGTGTTCTAAGTCTGAACCCTTATTGTAATCCGTCGAACGCCGACGAGCAATCATCGCCTAAAAGCCGTCGATCACCTCTCGGCCATTTCGCGAAGCCAACGACAACAGGACGATGACGTCGATCGATTCCGCCAACAATCGCACAGAACCATCACAGAACAGTACCTGGGCACCGCCGGGGTGATCGGAAAACAGCGAACTGTTTCCGGCGTTGATCCAAGCGTCGGCAGGAGCCGGGTTGATCGGCGCGATGCGCATCCCGCCGATCGGTGCCGCCGGGATGCTGGTGCAGTTCTGGCCACCCGCCCACACGCCTCGCAAGGCATTGCTGGTGCCCGCAACAAAAATGCCACGCCCTGATAATTCACCGACCAGCAGAGTTTGGGACAGGCCGTCGATGATCTCCGCCGGCCTGGTCTGAGTCCGGTGCCCCGTGCTGATGTTCAGCAGGATTCCGCTGTTGGCTGGATACTGCTCCCCCGTCAACGGGTTGCGGAACGCGGTGTGCCGAGTCGGTCCGCTGATCCCCGCATAGTCGATGCAGGCCATGTCCTCGCCCGTTGCTGCATCCCACTGACCCGGATTGATCAAGTCCAGATGGATGCGGTCGCCACGGCGAGTCGGGTGACGGCGCGCCGTGCTGGGGCAGAGAAACGTCGGCACCACCGTCGAAACCGCCTCGCGGTTCTCCGCACCCCAGACCGGCCGACGCAACTCGATCCGTTCATGCACCGTGATCTGTTCCATCCACGGCAGCAGGAAAGCCGGCCAGCCCCACGTCTTGTGGCCGACGACCATCAGACGCTGACCGGGCGGGAACGCACCATGAACCGAAACATGGTTCTGCATGGCGATGCCGATCTGTTTCAGATGGTTGGAGCATTGCGAGCGGCGAGCCGATTCACGAGCGGCCTGGACGGCGGGCAACAACAGAGCGATAAGAATTCCGATGATGGCGATCACCACCAGCAATTCCACCAGAGTAAAGCCGGGCGCCCGTTTCGATCTTGGGATTTGATGAGTCATCGGCTTGATTCCCCTTCGCAGTTTGGACTATTATCGTTGGGTCAAGCTGGGAAAGACAGCCCTCTGATTGATGAAATTTGGACCATCCTGTAAGGGGTTTTTTTCGTGCCGCTAATTCGATATAGCCATCCGATTGTGGGTGCTTTAAGTCTGGTTTTGCTGCTCTTAGCCGTCGGTTGTCGCGAAGGACAGCAGGCAACGTATCCCGTGTCGGGCCAGTTGCTGATCGACGGCCAGCCGGCGGCCGGCGCGGATTTGCGGTTCTACGATGTCGGCGGTCGAACACCGCAATTGGCGCGACCTTACGCCACGACTGACCAGAACGGTCACTTTGTCGTCTCGACGTATGGTATGCATGACGGTGCCCCGATCGGAACCTATCAGGTGTGTGTTTCGTGGAAGGGGCCGCCGGACCGCATCTCGCCCGACCAGCGCGACGCGATGCCCGAACGGTTACCCGAACGCTTCGCCGACCCCACAACCTCTGGGATCGAAGTGCAGATCATCCGCGGGAAAAACGAACTCGATCCGATCGATATCGTTCCCTGAAGGCGCTCAAAAACGAAACCACGAAAAATGGCCAACACCTATCATTGATCACAAGCAGCCGAGTGATTGAATGCTGCCGTTCACGGGTGGAATTCGCGACGGCGCCGACCAAGACGTGGCAACTTTCCTTGTTTTCGCATTCGCAGTAACTCTGACAACAGTCGATCGCCAGACAGATGCTTCTTGGTCTTCGCGTTAAACTGTTCTACGAGTTGTCGCAAGGAACTTGGTGATTGGCCCAACTGATCTGCCGGTACGTCCAAGTCACGGTAGGTTTCCGCGAGTACCATGTGTTCGTTATCGGAAAGCGGTTTCAGATTGTGCCGTATGCGGCCCAAAATATCATCAACTCGATTGAGTGGGTACGCGTCGAAGCGTTGTAAGGCGTCTGGCAGACGCATCGAGGCTGGGCCATTAAGAAGGACAAAAACAGGCTTATTCCAAGCAGTAGCTGCCCCTAATTCCACCATACTCATCGCGTCCGGAGATGACTCGGGTGACACGATGGCGATAAAAGCGTGACATTCCGCGAGCGCATCCCAAATTGCCTGGCTTATTGTTTCGCCCACTTGAATACTCGCATCGTAAAAAGGCTCAAGGCCCTCAGCCTGTAAACGATTGGCAATATCAGCCGCAACGTCTCTGTCGCGCGAGCTGTGTGAAAGGAATACGTCGTATGTTGTCGTTGCTGTAGCCATGGTAGCCATCAAGTGTTCACGCGCCGTGCCAGTTCATCGAGATACTTGTCAAAATCGTTGATGTGAAACGCCTTCTTCCCTTCGATTATATCTGGAATTGCGTCGAAAGAGACGTGGCAAAGTACAGGAACAATTCGGTAGTCCTTTCGTCGTCCCCAAGCGGCACCCACTTCCAACAACACCCATGGGCGTTCAATTGAATCCGGGGTGAGCAAAACAACGAACTCGCGGGATACCTGGATTTCCGTGGGGCTTCTTTGGTGGGGTCTTCGCTGCTTCCGCTGACTTCACTTTCTTCGTCTTGCGTCTTGCGACCATATCTTCGTCTGTCTAAACATTCTGTTCGCAACCAATGGATTTGTCCATAACCCGTGCCTGCGTGTACCTGTCCCGATCATTCATCCTGGTTCCGTGAAGGTCAGCTCGATTATAATTGAACCGTGACTATCATCGTAATCGAATGTCGTAGTGTGGTCAAGTAGGCCAAGTCGCACAATAGCATGGGAGGGGTTGTCGTGCTACTCTTGGTGGTCTATGAGATCGAACTGATTGGTTGGTACGTGTTCCTGTTTCTAACGCGGATGAATGTTGGAACGTAGATGGCGTTGCACCATTTCAGCGTTTTGAGGGTGGTTGGCATATTGGCGGGAGTGCGGATTTATTTTGGCGGGTCTTGTTGGAATTGGGCCAGTGCTTGCATGAGCGGGGGGATTTGATCTTGCAGGTCGTCCCAATGCCTGGCGGCTTGTGATAGGTCTCCTGCTCGGGCCAGGCTTTCGATCTGCTGGGCCAGTTGATATGCACGGTCGACGCCAAAGATCTGCACGGTGCCTTTCAGCGTGTGGGCCGCTCGGTGCGTTTGGTCCGCATCCTTGGCGGCCATGGCAGTGCGCAAGGTTTCGAGCAATTGCGGTATCTCCATCTGCGCAGCCTGGACGATGGATGCTAAGACCTCCGGGTTGCCCTGAACCAGCTCGAACGCATGCTGCCAGTCGACAAGATCCTGGGGCACAGCCGATCGGGCTGTTGGTTCCGCCGGGCGATCGGCGCACAACGCGTCGATCGCGTCGAACAGCTCGTCGGCTCGGATCGGTTTTGCCACATACGCGTCCATGCCGGCCTGCAGGCAGCGTTCGCGGTCCCCTTTCAACGCATGGGCGGTCATGGCGATGATCGGAGAATGCTCGCCGGTCCGCCGCTCCCGAGCGCGAATCCGCGTCGTGGCTTCCAAACCGTCCATCTCCGGCATCTGGACATCCATCAGGATCAGATCGAACGGCTGACGTTCGCTGGCCGTCACGGCCTGGTTGCCGTTGTTGACGACGGTCACCGTGTGGCCGTGCTCTTGCAACAAGGCGATGGCCAATTGCTGGTTGACCAGACTGTCTTCGGCCAACAGGACCCGCAAGCCGGTCAGACGATCGGCCGACGAGGCGGTGTCCTCCGGCACTTCCAGATTGGGCTGAGTGACGCCCAGGGCGATCTGGATGGCTTCCAATAGCTCCGAGGGCTTGACGGGTTTGAGCAAGTATCCGCTGATTCCCAACTGGTTGCAGAGCGCCACGTCCTCGGGGCGGTCCCCAGAGGTCAGCATCAACACGAGCGTGTCGCGGATGGCCGGGTCGCGGCGGATCTGTTGGACCAGTCCGAATCCGTCGACCTGCGGCATGTGGGCGTCGCTGATCACCAAACGATGCGGCCGGCCCTGCAGGTTGGCCTGCTGCAGCACCTGCAGCGCCTGGTCCGCTCCGGAAGCCAGGGTCGGGACCATCTGCCAACCGAGCAACGTGTCTTCCAGGATCTTCCGGTTCGAGGCGTTGTCGTCCACCACCAGAACTCGCATCCCGTGCAAGCAGGCCGATTCGCGTTCGCGAGGTGCGGGCGGTTTTTCGGGCACCTCCAGTCGCACGACGAAATGGAAGCGACTGCCTTGGCCCACTTCGCTTTCCACCCAGATTTTCCCATCCATCAGGGCGACCAAACGCGAGGCGATGGCCAGCCCCAATCCGCTGCCCATGTGCCGACGCGTGGTGGCGCTGTCCGCCTGTTCGAACATCTCGAAAATCGTCGACTGCTTGTCTTTCGGGATGCCCGTGCCCGTGTCCCGGATCTGAAAGTGCAACACGACGCCGGTTGCCAAGCGCGATTGCATGCTGACATCCAAGCCTACCTCGCCCTGGTCGGTGAACTTGATGGCATTGCCTACCATGTTGACCACGACTTGGCGGAGCCGATGATAGTCGCCCGTAACGTAACGCGGCACGTCGGGATGGATAAAGAAGGTCAATTCCAGCTCGCGTTGATGAGCTCGCAAGGCAAACGACTTCATCGTGTCGCCCAGACTCTCCCGTAAATCGAACGGCTGGCAATCCAACACCAACTTGCCGGCCTCGATCTTGGAAAAGTCCAGGATGTCATTGATGACCGACAACAGGACCTCGCCCGAGTCCTTGACGGTCATCAGGTACCCGCGTTGCTGGGCCGTCAGCGAGCTGCGCAGGACCAGTTCCGTCATGCCGATGACCGCGTTCAACGGCGTGCGGATCTCGTGGCTCATGTTGGCCAGGAACGTGCTCTTGGCTCGGTTCGCGGATTCCGCCGTATGCTTGGCCGATTCCAGTTCGGCATTGGCCTGCGTCAACTCTGCCGTCCGTTCCTGCACTCGCAGTTCCAAATCGTCGTGGGCCTTCTTCAACGCCTCTTCAGCTCGCCGCCGCTCGGCCGCGACCAGCCACTGTGCGACCAGCGCCGCGACCGTGCCCGCGAAAGACTCCTCGTCCGCACGCCACTTGCGTTGCGGCCCGATGTGTTCGTTGCACACGACCCCTACCAACCGTCCCGAGACGATGATCCCGGCGTCCAGCATCGAGGTGATGCCCAGGGGGATCATGTAAGCATCGGTCAGTTCCCGGGTGCGGGGATCGGTCTGAGCATCGTCGGCCGTGATGCGGCTCTCGGTCAAAATGGCCGAGAAGTAACGAGGCAACTCGCGCGACATCAAGACCCCGCCGCTGCTATGCGACTGTTTCTCCGCATCGTACAGTGCCAGGCAATGCAGTTCGGACTGGTCGTGGGTGAGCTGCCAGACACCGGTGCGGGCGACGCCCAGCGTTTCCGCGACGATCTTGACCAGCACGGGCAATGCCCGCTCCATCGTCCCCTGGACGATCTGTTCGTCCAGCATCAATTGCACTATGGCTTGTCGCTGCGCCGTGGCTCGTTGCTGGCTGGCTCGCAGCTCCGCTTCCCCTGCCTTGCGCTCCGTGATGTCGCTCATCACAATCCGACAGACGTTGTCCCCACGCTCGTCTCGTGCAGCGGTCGCATCCAATCTGGCCCAGAAGATGCTGCCGTCCTCCCGGATCATCCGCAATTCACACGCCTGCGGCATCCCGGTCGCGAACAGTGCCTGGCGATGATGCTGATACTGATCCAGATCCTGGTTGGCGAAGAAACGGGAAATTGGCTGCGATACCAGCGTTTCAGGAGTCCTGCCCAGCAGCTTGCCGGCGGTCAAATTGGCCTCCAGGATGCGTTCGTTCTCAGCGACCGTGACGTATCCGACGGGCGCCAGATCGTACAGATCGAAGTATCGAGCTCGCGATATTTCAAGCTCGACGTGGGCCTGACGCAGCTTTTCGTTGCGCCGTTCCAGCTCTTTCTGCTGCGATCGCAGCTCGAGCAGCATCCGTCGAGCATCCTCCGGACGACGTCGGTCTTCACCGCCGCTCATCATCCACCCTCCTGTCGTTCAACCGGGAATCAGGCCAGCCGATTGCAACCATGTGAAGACCTGGTCGGCCAATTCGCTCGGGGAACGATTCGCTCCATCAAGCGTTAATTCGGGACGCTCGGGCGGTTCGTATGGATCGTCGATGCCCGTCATGCCCGACAATTCGCCAGATCGAGCCTTCTTGTACAGCCCTTTCGGGTCTCTTGCCTCGCATATTTCCAGCGGAGTGTCGACGAAAACCTCGACGAAATCTCCGACGCGACCGTTGGTTTCGACCCATTGCCGCACCGAATCTCGGTCGCGACGGTAGGGGCTGACAAACGCGGTCAACGTTACCAAGCCTGCCGACGCGAACAACTGGGACACCGTCCCAATCCGCCGGATGTTTTCCCGCCGATCCTGCTCGGAGAATCCCAATCCGAACCGTCGGGCATAATCTTCCCCATGCTCCATCAGCATTGCCGGGCTGGCATTCAGCCCATGACGGATGTTATCGCCATCCAGGACGAAGCTGTGGATTCCGCGTTCAAACAGCCGTCGATCCAAGGCATTGGCCACCGTGCTTTTGCCGCATCCGCTGAATCCGGTGAACCAAACGACACAACCGCGATGCCCGTTCAGCCGCTCGCGGTCCTCGCGTGCTACCGCGTGGGGATGCCAGGTGACCAGCGTTTTGTCCATGATGATCTTTGCCGATGGCGTCCGAAACAAAAGAGCGGAAGTGCATGGGAATCGAACCCACCAATCGCCGGCTTGACCGACGATTCGACGATTTTGAAGACCGCGAGGGGCACCAGCCCGCTAAGCACTTCCGAGAGTTATCACCCTACAAGTCCCGACAGCCGGGAACGTGTCCCCGGACTGTCAAGGTCAAGATCCTTCATTCTAGGAGATCCAGGTTCGTTCGCAAGTCGGTTCCACGTCGAATTCGTTCGGCGGTGCTCAAGTGGCGGAAGTGGGCTTTGCCGCATTCGCGTAACAGAACTCGTCGCCCAATCGCTGGTGGCCCCGCCCCTGCAATCCGCCGTCAAGGCTTTGCGGTTCGTCCACGATCAGCACGGGCCGAGTGGCCTTGATCAGGTCGATCGGCTTCGCCCGATTCAACCTCCGTGGATGGCTTCGCTACGATGGATGGACTGCTTGTCTGGATTACTGACCGGATCGATCCCCCGAAAAGACGGCCAACCCGCACCCGAGGAAATCGTTCCGTTAGCTCGGCCTGAACCCGTAGCGGGACGCCGACCGCCACATTAGAGGGTGATCGGTGCGTACGGAAACGCACTGGCGGAGCCCAGTAAGGGATCGGCCTCGACGTGCTCGAAACGTTCCGTCGGCCAGGTAGTCACGCAGCCTGCTCCTCGTCTAACAACCGCATAAGTGCTGCCGCACCCTCGAACGCATCGTAGGGCGACCAGATCGGGTACGCCGCGTCGGAAGGCGCCAACATGTCGCCCTCCTCGCGGGCAATATCTGCGGCCAACACCTGGCTCGCCCGGAGCATCCGTTTGGTTCGGGCCTGACACTTCCCGAGTTCAGGCGCTCTGTCGCCGAGCGATCAAGGCACGGACTTCAGAAGCCAAGTCTGTGGGTACCGCCATCATGGTGACATTCGCGTCTTCTCTGGCGGCCTCAATCTCCGCGAATTGCTCGTCTTCGCTCTGGTCCTCGTAGTGCGCGAGCACTTCGCGAACACGTTCTTCGTCCCAGCCCGGTGGAAATTTCTGCTGACTCATCGCGGCTTTCTCCGTTGTCGGCGGCGGTAGGCGGTCCTGGCCTTGCCCTGCAATTCGTACGCGGTGATCACAAACACGCTCTCAGGATCTTCGTCCGGGACGTAGATGACCTGCAGATATCGTCCGGCTCCAGTCTGACCAAGCTTAATTCGCGAATCCCTGCGCCCGGGAAGGTCCTCTCCCCGCGAATGCAGGATCTGTGGAACCTCCTCCTCGGTCACGCCGTGCCCGTAAATGTGCGGCAGTCCCGTGTCCGGATCCTCGTAAAACCGAATTTCCATTTCACACGCTTCCGCGGCGATCAAAGTTCGAATCGCGACCGGCTTGCCGCGGTGCCAGTCGGATCCTACGTATATCCTACATGCTCGCCGCGCGGAAGACAACCAGCAACGGCACGGCGGAATCCCTGATAGATCGACCGGCCGGTGACCGGCGATCGTCGGACCTGTGTCACCAGCCAATTACCTCGTCCCGTACGGCATCCCCAGCCACGACCCGCGGCGCGTCCCCCTCCCGCCACTGCTCCGGGTCGAGGTACGAGCGCAGGAACTCACATCCCCGGTGGCGGTGGCTGTAGTCCGATGCCAGCCGGTCGCCCGACGCCTGGGCCTCGCGGTCATCGGCCGCCGCGATGACGAAGCATGCCGGCCACTCGTAGTCTTGGTCATCAGGTTGCCTACTGTGGTCGCAGAACCACGCGACGTACTGGTAGTCGGGCATCATCGTGCTTCCTTCGCCGAACTTGTATTTATCCCGCCGGCCTGCGGCCGTGCGAATTCGTTAGGCCCGCCGGTTCGGCGGGATAAGACGTTCTAAAGGATCGGGAATCTCTACTCATCCGTTACGCGGTTTCCGCCGAGTGATCCTCGCGCCAGTGAGGCACGACGTTTGTCGGACGGCAGCCGCTGGGCCGGAACGTGCCCACGGGCGCGGCGTCGTCCGTGCGAACGTCCGTGCGGCTCGTCAGCCTCCATGCCATCGCCGCGTGCCGGCGTTGCCCGGGGCGGCTCGTTGGGGCCGGCTCGGGTATCGCCCGCGGGGAAATGCACAACGCCACTCGTTCAACATCCCAATTGT
>SKVE01000861.1 GCA_007129635.1 Planctomycetaceae bacterium | reverse complement strand
TCGGATACAAGACCACCGTCTGGCCAGGCGTTAGATTCGTGCCATTTTTGCCGGGTTTTTCCATCAAACCGCAGTTTCGAAGATGCAGGGTGTCGCCAGCACAGAACCGGCACGGCCCCCGCCGACCCGCTACTGAATGATTCCGCTGTCAAAAAACAACTTGCAGAATCAAACCATAGCGGACGCCTGCTTGTCAAGAGGCCCTTTGCGTCGCATCCGACCGATGGCCAACGCCGCTTTGCCCGTCACCTTGTCGAATTGTATCCATTGTGGTCTGATACGCGGGATAACGTCGAGGATCCGTCCTAATTCAGAAGACGGCGGAAGCCGTAAAAACTCCGTGGGGAACCCATGAATGGTCCTGGCTCCTTAATCGATTGGACGGCCGCGCTGGATGCAGCCGGCGATGATGCGGAATTGCTGGAAGAGTTGGTCGGTGTCTTTTTGGAGGAGAGCCCGATCCTGATGGGACAGATCCGAACGGGCCTGGAAAACTCAGATAGCCCTTTGGTGCGCCGCGCGGCCCATACGTTGAAGGGCTCGCTGCGGATTTTTGAAGCCGCAGGGGGCGTCGATCTGGCCTTCCAGTTGGAAAAACTCGGCCAGCAAGGCGAATTGGCGGGCGGTGACCAACTGCTCGAGGATTTACAAGCGTACATGGCCAGGGTAACGGCTGAGTTGAACGGATATCTGAAACGGTAGTTTGCCGTGCGGCGGTAGAGCAGGGGACTTGGGGCGTGAATGTGCCGATTTTGTATCTGGGAGACACCGATCTTCGAACCGCAGCCGCCTACCTGGCCGGTCTGATCCAGGCTGGTCGCTGGGCGTTTGACTACGTTCCCAGCGACCATGCTGCGAATCCGGCTCTGTTCGACGTGCCACGTCACCTGTACATCCTGAGCGACTATCCGGCGAAACTCTTGGAACCATCGCTGCAACGAACGATGTTGGACCAGATCCAGCAAGGAGCCGGTTTGCTGATGATCGGTGGCTGGGAGTCCTACCACGGGCAGGGCGGCGATTGGGACGCAACACCCGTGTCCGAGGCGTTGCCCGTCGAGATCAGCGACCGGGACGATCGGGTACATTTCGACCAACCCGCCCTGTTGCGTCCCTGCCTCGATCACCCGATCCTCGAGCATCTTCCCTGGCAGACCCGGCCGCCGGGGATCGGCGGATTGAATCGATTTCGCCCACGTGCCGATGCCACGGTGCTGCTGGAGGCCCAGCATTTTTCTGTCCGCGACGCGGACGGAGCATTTCAATTTCAGCCCTGCGGCCGTGACGATGTGCTGGTCGTCGGCCGGTACGGCCAGGGACGCACGGCAGCGCTGGCCACCGATGTGGCGCCTCATTGGGTAGGCGGGCTGGTCGACTGGGGCGCCGAACGATTCACCGCTGGTGCACCTGGGGCGGAAGTCATCGAGGTGGGCAGCGATTACGCGCGATTTTTTCAACAATTGTTGGCCTGGACAGGCCGCTTGGAAACTCTTTGAGCCCTTGCTTGGAAGGAATACCATCATGCTGAACAACGATGACCGCTATCGACCGTTCGGACTGGTCACCGACATGCTGGCCACGACCGAGATCATCCGTCAATTTGATGTCGACCAGGCCGATGACACCGCTGGTGAGATCGCCGAGATCGGACGACTACTGATGACCGGCGAGGGTTCCAGTCGGATTTTTCCCGCGAAGAATGCGATGACGCACGCTCGACGCCACGGCTACTCGTTGCAACTGCACACCGAAGCGGGCATGCAGGCTCAGGAGTACGATCTGAACGGCTGGGCGGTGTTCGCCCTTTCCAATTCCGGCCGCACGGCGGAAGTGATTCGGCTGTTTACCGCGCTCAAAAGCGCCGGCCATTCCCCCCGATACAGTTTGACCGCGTTCGCCGACACCACGCTGCAAGCCTTGGCAGACCAGGGCTATGTGTTGAGCTGTGGCGCCGAGGGAGCTGTGGCTGCGACCAAAAGCGTGATGGAACAGGCACTGTTCTACCGCGCGTTGCTGGAAGCGGTCGAGGGCAAGAAGCAACTGGGCACGCACCTGGCAGAGTTGAGCGATTCAGTGCAACAGGCATTGACCATGCCGATCGACGCGGAGATCATCTCACGCATCGCTGCCGCCAAAACCATCTATTGGGCCGGACGCAATGACGGAGTGGCGGAAGAGCTGACGTTGAAGACCAACGAGATCACTCGGAAAAGGGCCGATTACCTGGAAGGCACCTACGCGGTGCACGGGATCGAAGAGGTCATGTCGGCCGACGAGGTGGTGATCTGGGTGGATCCCTACGAGGTTTCCGAAGAGAAGATCCGCGAAACCCTGGTCGACGGCGTCGGGATGCCCGTGATCGCCGTGTCCAGTCGTCCCACCATCTTCCCGACCATCGCGATCCCCGAAGGCGGAGACCTGGCCGGCTTCATCCAAATGGCCGCCGGCTGGAACCTGCTGGTCGAAGTCGGCCTGCAACTAGGCATCGACCTCGATAAACCCCAACGAGCACGCAAAGTCGGCAACGAATTCATCGATTAGGATCGGCAAAGAAAGAACTGTCGGATTTCTTTTGGTGGTACCCAGCGCGAACGGGCTCGGTATCTCCGAGACTGACATCCTCACGTGGTTCGGGATCTCCGAGACCGACATCCTCACGTGGTTCGGTATCTCCGAGACCGACATCCTCACGTGGTTCGGTATCTCCGAGACCGACATCC
>SKVE01000750.1 GCA_007129635.1 Planctomycetaceae bacterium | reverse complement strand
GATCGCAGGGGTTCGGGTACAGCTTCAGCAAATCGTTCCATTGACGAACCCACCGCATCGGCTTACAGTTCCATTTGGGGCTGTGTAAGTGCGGCATGACCGGATCCATCTAGCCGACGAAAGCACGGCGAGCAAAGAGGGGGGGTAATAGCAATTCGTGATACGTAGAATCTTCAGTCTAGAAGGGGTGCGTTTCTCGGTGTTCTTCCTCGCGGCTGCGCTGGACGCTGCGCGCGAGTTCGTTGGCGAATGGTTCATGACGCGTTCATGGTTGTCCCTCCTGGCGGGAGTACCGGCGATCATCAGTGGTTTGGTTTTCCTGGCGATCGTACCCTGGCACGCTCGGACGTCATCGTTGGAATGGGCTCGGCGGTACGAGCAGGCTGGCAATGCAGCGTTGCGGCGTAGTGATTGGGACGCTGCCACCGTTTACTTTCGGCGACTCGCCTATCTGGGCGGTGAATCCCCAGTGTCGATCTTCGGATTGGCATTAACCGCCGAGCGGCAGGGGGATCTGTCAAATGCTCGCAATCGGATGCAGCGGATCGCGCCCGAGACGCATCTCGGGTACCCGCCGGCGCATTTCTGGTTGGCCAAGGACTTGATGGATCGGCAGGATCAGCTTACCATCGAGCAGCTTGATGTCCTGGAGCACCATCTGGTGCAAGCAGCGCGTCATCCGACTCACCGAGCCGAATCCCAGGTACACTTGACATCGTTTTATGCGATGCGAGGCGAAATCGACAAGGCGATCAGGGAGGCCGAGCGGGTGGCATTCGATCGGCCTGTGATTCATCTGACGTTGGCCGAGTTATACGCGCAAGCCGGTCGTCACGAACGGTCGCAGCTTTCGGCGATCCGCGCCACTGAAGTTTTAGATGCTCGCAGGCTGGCTCAGCCCGACGATCCTGTGCTTCGCATCTTATGGTCTTCCAGCTTGAGACTTCAGGGACGGTTCGAGGATGCGGTGAATGCGTTGCGGCCCGGGCTCAGTTGGCCCGACCCCACGCCGTTCCAGCAGGCTTTGGCAGACACCTACTTGCATTGGTTCCGAAACACCACAACGCCGGAAAATCTTCGCTCGCCGCAGCAGTTGGCCTTGCTGGAACGAGTGCTCCAATACGATGCAGACAATCAGCAGGCGATGGTGATCCTTTGCAATTACGTCATGGAGCCGGGCGAATTCGGCGCTCGTGCGGCGGAAATGTTGAACGAAATGTTGGAACGCGGCACGGCCCCCGCCGTGGTCCATTTGGCGCTGGGGATCCGCCATCTGCAGCAGGCAGAATCCGAGTTGGCCTTGGCGCATCTCCGGCAGGCCGGGCAGCATAACCCCCACCTACCGGCATTGTTGAACAATATCGCCTGGGACATGGCCCATCAGGACCAGCCGAATCTGGAGCTGGCCAGTCGTTTTGGCGAAGCCGCCGTGCAGATGCAGAATCACCCTGAGTTTCACGATACCTTGGGGACGATCCTTGCGAAAATGGGAAAGGCGGAAGACGCGTTGCCGCACCTGGAAATCGCGTATCGGGAACTGCCGCCTCGTGCAACCATCCACCAGCACTTGGCCGACGTCTACGATCTGTTAGGCAAGGCCGATTTGGCAGCCGAACATCATCGTCAGGCTGCCGAACTGCGTTCGTCGCTGATCGAGGCAGAATCGCCTTGAGCCTTTTGGCCGGAGCGAGTTTCTCTTACGGCGACCGGCCAAGAGAGACATGCCATCAGTCGTTGCTGTTTTCCAGACGATTGCCAAGCTGGAAATCAACATTACTTTGGTCATGCGCATCATGTCGTCTGCTCCTACGAGTTGTGAAACTGTCCAGTTCCACGGTAACCACGCGTCTCCTGCCGGTCAACCCGTCGGCTTGCGGCGGTGCGGATCGGTCATTCGTTCGGCAGGAACTTTGTGATGAACGGGTCGAAATTCGCCGAATCTGTTGGTAAACTGGTGAGAGGAATATAGGCTGGGCTTACGGAGCGTCGCTCCGCTGCCCTTGAGTTTTTGGTCGGAATCCGCTAGATGAAAGGTCCCACCATGTTTTGCAAACCCAATGTCGTTGGCAGCTTGTGCGTCTTGTTGGTTTTCGCTGTTTGCGGTACTTCGCTGGCTGATGAAGCGTCGTGGCAGACGTTGTTTGACGGCACGGATCTGGCCGCATGGCAGAACGCTCGCGGCGAAGAACCCAGTCCCGGGTGGGCCGTCGAGGACGGCCAGTTGGTCCGCAAGGATCGGGCCGGGTATATCTGGACCAAGGAGCGTTTCGCGGATTTCTGTCTTGAGCTGGAATACAAGACGGCGGGAAACAGTGGCGTCTTCTTCCGTACCGATAATCTCCGTGACCCGGTCCAGACGGGCATCGAGGCTCAGATTTATCGGCCATCGGAAAAACCCAGCCGGCACAGTACCGGCTCGCTGTACGACCTGCTGGCGCCCAGCAAGGTGGCGGACCGGCCGATGGGCGAGTGGAACGAGATGGCGATCACCGCCAAAGACGCCCACATCGTCATCGTGTTAAACGGCGAAAAGATCATCGATGCCGATCTGGATCAGTGGATCGAAGCGAATCAGAACCCGGACGGTTCTCGCAACAAATTCAATACCCCGCTGAAGGATTTCAAGCGCGATGGGCACATCGGACTGCAGGATCACGGGGATGCCGTCTCGTTCCGGAACATCCGGATCAAGCGTTTGCCGTAGCCGCGTTCAGTTGGTGGTGGAT
>SKVE01000408.1 GCA_007129635.1 Planctomycetaceae bacterium | reverse complement strand
GGCTTGGATTTGTGCCGCAAGGCGGGGTGCGGATAACAGACGATTTGCAGAGGTGCCTTGTCCATGTCAGTCGGTTGATGGTTCGATGCCAAAATCTCGGATGGTCAGCAGGGTCCGCAACGTGTAGCCCTTGGCTGCGAAGGCTTCCGCGCCGCCCTCCAGGCGATCGATGATGGCCAGCACGCCTTGGACCTGCAAGCCGGTGGCCTCGACCTTCTCGATCGCTCGTAGCGAGCTGCCGCCGGTCGTCACCACGTCCTCGACGATCACCACGCGATCACCCGCTTGGACCGGACCTTCGACATCGCGTCCTTTGCCGTGCATCTTCGATTCTTTGCGGACAATGAATCCGCGAATCGGACGGCCTTGCTGGCCAGCGACGGTGATCACCGCCGCGGTGATCGGGTCGGCGCCGATCGCCATGCCCCCCACGGCATCCGGCAACGGGTCGCCCAGCATTTCCAGCATCCCATGGGCGATCAGATTAGCACCGGCCGAATCCAAGGTGACTCGACGACAATCCAAGTAAAACGAGGCCTTCTTGCCCGAAGCGAGCGTAAAATCCCCAAATTCCAGGGCTTTTTCTCGAACCAGTGTGATCAGAGCCTGCTTGTCGTACACGTCGATGCCTCTTCTTCTCGTCCGTCACCGTCCACGCGTTGATATGTGATCAAACATTAGGTTCTATCACGAGACGAGGCGTGAGGAAAGAGGCTTAGCGGAGGATCACCTTCGATCCGATCGACAGGATCCCGAACACATCGGCCGCGTCGTGAGGATCGAGGCTGATGCAGCCCAGACCGCCATGGGAAGGCGTGGTTTCGGGCGACGCATGAATGCTGACATCACCTCCCAGATCGATCCACCAGCGTCCGTAGGGGTTGTCACGAGCCAGAGGTGGGATCCGGGAACCATCGGGCGCAAAGTATTCGCGGCCTTCCTGTTTTCCCTGCACTACGTACTGCCCCGGCTGGGGCTGAGGGTTGTTGCCGACGCTGACCGCAAACCGTCCGGCATAGTAATCGCCCAGGAACAACACCAGCTCGTCCCTCGCCATGGTCACCTCGGCTCGAAACGGACCTCGGACAACCTTCAGCATGCTGCCGGGCGTCAGGTTTCTGGGATCGGTGATGCCGTTGATATTCTTCAACAGCGTGGCGGGCACCTGGTACCGCTCAGCGATCTCCAGCAGATTCTCACCAGGACGGACCTGATAGGGGGGTTCCAGCAGGTGTTCCATCGAGTAGATGACTTTGCCCGCCAACGGATCCAGTAGATCCACCAAACGCTGGCGATCCCGACCGGTGACTTCCGGCCGGTCGTAAAACGCGGATAACGTCCGTAGCGCATCGCCCCAGTACTGGCTGTTCAATTGGTCCGTTGCCATCTGCCAGGCGTCTTCAAACGAGTTCGCACCGAGTCGGTTTTGGGGTTCGTCGTAGCGAGGTGTCGGCTGCGTCTCGAATGTCGGCTGCTCGTAGATGGAGGCTCGACGATCCCCGCCGGTGTTTTCCAGTCGAGCCACGCGATCCGAGAGATCGGGCGGTGCTGGCGGCAAGAAGTCCTTGTCCGTCGCCAACGCGGCTCGCGAATCGAATTCCGGCGGATACTCCGCCAGTTCGGAGCCCGGATCTGCCTGCTGCAACGGATCGCCGCTCATTTCAGCTTCCAGCGACGACGGATTCGGGGCGGTGTTGCCGATCGTTCTACCATCTGATGCCAAGTCGTCCGTTGATATCGCACCAGAACTACCACCTATTCGGGGCAGTTCGTCGATTGATACGGCCCCCATCGGTTCCGCTGTGTCCGGCTGGACCGGCGTGATCTCCGGCTTCATTTCTGGCGGTGCCGTGATCATCGGCGGGAAAGGAGACGATGGTTCGCCCATCGGGTCGCCGTACTCGATTTCCGGTGGGGACGTCGCCAATGTTTGCCAAGCCAATTCGGGAGCTTGGCCCAACTCAGGCTTGTTCAATACGATGAACACTCCGTAAAGCACGGCCAACAATAAGACAACCACGAAAGCGGTCTTCAGGGTCTCCATCCTCGTCCTCCTTGACGAAAGGCGACAACCACGATGCAAGGGATGCGCCGACTGACGCGGGCACGCAGACTCTAGACGATTCCCGCTTGTCGATCCAGATCAACTGAGCAGAAATTCCCCAAAATGCTATCCCCAATTCGTCGTTTCGATGAGTTGGGGACCCCTTATGCAGGTGTAGGCTGACCACTCACGTGGCCCGGTGTGCCCATTTAGGGCTAAGTGGACAACGCAAAAAATGACTCTCCTTTGCCTGGGAGCATTCGAAGGTTTTTCTGTGAGGCTTGCCATCTGGTGGTCGCAGCCGATAGCATGAGCGGAAAACGGAGCGGGGACGGGGTGTTTACGAGCGAGCAGTACGAGTTGGTCGATTTTGGCCAGGGGCGCAAGCTGGAGCGTTTTGGGGCTTATTTAGTCGATCGGCCGTGCCCGGCAGCCACACGACGCCGTCGCCTGAGGCCCGAGCGGTGGGCGAGTGTGAACGCCCGGTTCGACAAGCAGGCGGACGGTAGCGGCCGCTGGAGCCCGCCGTCGGGACTGCCATCGACATGGACAATCGGTCATGAAGGACTGGTGCTCCAGTTGCGGCCGACCCCGTTCGGTCATCTCGGGCTGTTTCCTGAGCAGGCGGAGAATTGGGATTGGATCGCCGCTCGTTTGGGCGACGAATCGCCTGGGCGGCCGAT
>SKVE01000679.1 GCA_007129635.1 Planctomycetaceae bacterium | reverse complement strand
TATCCGACGAAATCCAGGTGCAACTGTCAGACCGTTTTGGATGATCTGCCAGCAACCCGCGCGGCGATTTATCCTAAGCACATGACCATTATAGACTTACAGAGCGAAAGTCAGCAGCGTATCGTTGGATTTGTCGGCAGGGGAAGATCCAGGTTGTCATCAATTCGATACGCTTGCCATCAAGCTGACTGTAGTCTTCTTGACTACACTCGTGAGTTCGGCTCAGGCCGGATTGATTCAAGCAATCTCAGCGGTCGCCCAGACTCGGACCCCGCCATTTTCGCCGATTTCCACGTGAACGATATTGGAACGGCAGCAGACGGGGCAATCTTCGATAAACTCCTGGTGCGATCCTTCGGAGTGATCCAGCATCAGCTCGATCTCCTCGCCGCATGATTCACAGATATAGGTTGCCACATCTCGCAGCATTTCGGTATCCTTTACTGTTGACTCGAAATTCGACTTTTCGTTCGCGTTCTTCTGGGCGTGATTCATCGAGGCCGAACCACCTGCTGCTACCTCTAGAATAGCGTATGCGTCCAGAAAAGCGATACCGGATACCGTCCGGGATGTTCCGATTGGTAACCGGTTTGCTATCTTGGACAGTAGGTGGCCTGGTTTGGTGCCGAGCCGGTTCTTTTTGCTGATGGTCGATCTGTTTTGTCAAAGATGATATCCCATCCGGTCGAACGACGTGTTCAGGAGGTCAACCGACGAGTTCGTCGGGCCACGTTGATTTACGTCGTTGCGTCCAGTTTGTTGTATGTGTTGTCGGTTGCGTTGCTGGTGGGGCTGACGGATTTCTTACTGCGTTTCGAGGATCCGGGCATCCGTCTGATCAACAGCGGTCTGGTTTTGGCCGTGGCGATATGGAGCTTCTATCGCTTCTTATGGCCCGGTTGGGGGTATCGGCTGAGCGATCTGCAGGTGGCCCAGTGGATCGAGCAGCGATTTCCGCAGGTGCAGGATCGGTTGAGCAGTGGACTGGCCTTTGTCAGTCAATCGGAGCAGAACGAGGCATTCGGTTCGGTGGATCTTCGCCGCGCGGTGGTGGCTCAAGCGACCGAGGATCTGAAGTCGTTGGATCTGGAGCGTTGTGTGGACGCGAGTCGATCCAGGCGAGCCGCTGTGATGGCGGGCCTGGTTTGCCTGCTGGTCGCGATCCTGGCGTTGATCGATCCGGCTTCGTCCAGCCCGGCCGCTCGGCGACTGGCGCTGCCTTGGCAATCGGCGCCCTGGCCGCGTCGGAATGAATTGGTCTTCATCGACCCGCCGGAGCGTCTGGCGGTGGGAGCGGATTTCGAGGCTGTTCTGGTGGATCTTCGGGGCGATTTACCGGAGACCGTCCAGATCCAGTATTGGTTGGAAGATACCACCGAAGCCGAGATTCAGACGAACAGCATGCAATCGCTGAACGATCAAATGGTGCATCGATGGGAGAACGTTCAACGCTCCTTTCGGTATCGGGCCAGCGGCGGTGACGACACGACCATGGAGTGGCGACACCTGCAGGTGGTCCAAACGCCGCAGGTCGACCAGTTGCGGTTGCGGTTGTTCCCGCCCGAGTACACGGCCTGGCCGGACGAGACCAGTGGCGAAAACGTGGTCGCGCTGCAGGGCACGACGATCGCCATATCCGGACGATTGGATCGTCCGGTAGCGGCTGTCGACTTGCGGGTCGTGGGGCACGAAACGCAGGAGGACAGGACCTACCGAACGCGGGTCAGCCAGGACGGGATGACGTTCGCCTTGCCGGCGGATCACTCGCAGCCTTGGGTCGTTGAAGACTCAGGACGTTATTGGCTGGAAGTGACCGATCTGCAAGGGTTGCGTGGGATGGGCGGCGGCCCCTGGAATTTGCGGGTGGTGCCGGACGCGCCGCCGGTGGTGACCTTGGAAAAACCGGGAACCAATACCTTTGTGACCGCGTCGGCGGTTGTTCCGATCAAGGCTACGGTCAAGGACGATCTGGCGATCCAAGCCATCGTGGTGCGGTGGCAACGCGGGGATCAGCCCGATGTCGAACCCCGGGCTTTCCCACTGTATCAGGGCCCCGAACCCCTGCCTGCATCCCCGGGCGGTAATCTGCTGACGGCCAGCGAGCTGGGCGATACCCAATCGATCGATACCGCTTGGGATCTGGCCTCGATCGCCGATCTGGCCCCCGGCACCTGGATCGAACTGCAGATGGTCGCGACGGATTACAAGCCGCAGGTCGGCTTCAGTTCGGTCCGACGGTTGGCGATTATCTCGGACGAAGAGCTGGAGGAACGGCTGGCCGCGCGTCAAGCGTATCTCCTGGGCCAGTTGCGGGAAGTGCTGCGGATGCAGCAGGACACTCGGACTCGAGTCCAATCGCTGGAGATCGAGTTCGAGGAAATCGGTACGGTCGACCACCAAGACGTCGATCAACTGCAAAGTGCCGAACTGAACCAGCGGCAGGTCGGTCGCAAGCTGGACGACCCGGCCGACGGCGTGGCGGCGCAAGTCACGGCCGTGCTGGACGAACTGGAGACCAACCGCGTCGATCATCCCGAGACGATGCGCCGGATGACCGAATTGTTGTCCGTCATCGATCAGATCAACCGGCAGCATCTGCCCGAGATCCGGCGGCAGATGCTGCACAGTCTGAGGCTGGCTCGCACAGCGGTTCGCGCGGAAACGGCGGACGAAGAAACGCCGCCCGACATCGACTCGCTGCGCCAGTCAGTGGCTGCGGTCGGAGACCAACAG
>SKVE01000923.1 GCA_007129635.1 Planctomycetaceae bacterium | reverse complement strand
GGCCAGATCGCGACCAGCGCCACATCTTTTTTCAGATCGTACGATACTAACTTACCGGGTACCGGGTTTCGAGCCCCAGGTGCGAACAGATCCACATGGATCCGGCCCTGGCCGGAAGAATCGCGAAACAGGTGCCCGCACGTGATCACCAGCGCTTCCTCGCCGCGACTGTCGATGACCGTGCCCGTCCCAAAGCTGTTGCCCGTTGAGTCCTCGACCCGCAAGCGAACGCTGGCCTGCATGGCGAGTTGCTTCGCATGGTCGGTGATCCCCGGCCCGGGATGGCCAGAGTTCGCGCTGACCGGCGCCGCGCCCTGCGGTACCGGTTGCCACGTCTGAGCCGTCGAAAGGTCAGACGGCGTTGAGCGGGAATCGGTCGCCCCGAGCATCTGCCGCAACCTTTGATAGTTGGTCGGCCCCACCACTCGGTCCACTTCGTGTCCACTGGCAATCGCGACGAATGTGGGCACCTGATTGACCTGGAATCGCCGTACCAACTGCTGTTGCTGCTGGACGTCGACGCGACGGATATCGAATCCTTCCGAAGCCAGTCGCCGAACGACAGGCTCCATCGCAGCGCAGGGCGCGCAGGAATCCGAGTGGAAATTGAGCAGGACCGTCTGTCCGGAACCTGCCAATAGGGCTGCGAGTACTAGCGTCGGAGTCGAGATCATCGTTTCCCTCCCTGGAAGTCGATGAACAAATAAGCGGTGGAAAGCTGGGCCGAATCCTGGCGAGAAATTGAAAACTTTACAAGATCAATTTCGTCATCCGCCCGATAATGCCCAGCACAACGTCAGAAGATCGTCCGATTCTTCCTCGCCCCACGAACGCAGCAATTGTTGCGCCAATGCGTAGAAATCGCTCATTTCCGACAGCCCGGGGGGATCGATCCTGCGGGTTGCCGCGACGTCCATCAAGTCGGATCACTGACTTGTACCGAACACGCGTCGACGTACTGGCAGACCTCGCAGACATCGGGGTGTCCCTGCGACCGTTCCAGGCAGCGAGCGATCCGCTGCTGCATGATTTCGGCCATCAGCGGATGCAGACCGAGCGGGGCCGTGACCAAGAAAGGGACCCTGGGGTGTTTCGAAGCGGCTTGCCGAGCCAACGCGGGAATGTCTTCGCTCCAATGCTTTCCCGGGAGCAGAAAATAGGGGTGCAGGACCACCATTTCGGCGCCGCGAGCGACACAATGATCGAAGGCGGTCGCAATCGACGGTTCGGCCAGTTCCATATGAGCGGGCTCGACGATCGAATAACCACTGCGTTGCTGGAACATCTGCACCACATCCAGCAACATGTCGTTGCTTGCTGTACGACGCGACCCGTGGTCGACCACGATCACGCCGATTCGATCAGGAGTCGGCAAATGCACGTCACGCCTCTTTCTATGGTCGGGAGCCTTGCGGCCAACGGCCACCCGCGTGTGATGGCTGTGGCCTTGCACTCTTTCCTGTTTCGGCAAGCGGAACTATTCGGCTAAGCCACCAAACAGCGGGGTGGACAGATAGCGTTCTCCCAAGCTGCACATGATCGTCACGATGCGTTTGCCCTTGAATTCCGGTCGAGCTGCGACTTGAGCAGCCGCCCACATGTTCGCTCCGCTGCTGATCCCAGCCACGATGCCTTCGTAGGTCGCCAGGCGTTTTCCCCACTCAAACGCGTCCTCGTCCTCGACGTGGATCACATCATCCAAGATCGACATGTCCAGGTTCTTAGGGACAAATCCCGCACCGATCCCTTGGACACGATGCTTGCCCGGTTGTCCGCCAGCGATCACGGGCGAATTCTTGGGCTCGACCGCGATCACCTTGAAATCGGGGTTTTGACGCTTGATGAATCGCCCCACACCCGTGAGCGTCCCTCCCGTGCCGACACCCGCCACAATCGCATCGATCTGGCCACCAGCGTCCTCCCAGATCTCTGGCCCCGTCGTGATCTCGTGGATCTGCGGATTCGCCGGATTCTCAAATTGCTGCGGCATCCAGGAATTCCCCTCACGTTCGACCAGATCGTACGCCCTGGCGATGGCTCCCTTCATCCCATCGGCTGCTGGTGTCAACACCAGATGAGCCCCCATGGCTCGCAGCAGCATCCGCCGCTCGACAGACATCGATTCGGGCATCGTCAGCGTCAGACGATACTGTTTCGCCGCGCAAATGAACGCCAACGCAATCCCCGTATTGCCGCTGGTCGGTTCGATGATGTGCGTCTCCGGGTTGATCGTCCCATCACGCTCGGCCGCTTCGATCATCGCCGCACCGATCCGGTCTTTCACGCTGTTCAACGGGTTGAAAAACTCGCACTTGGCGAACACCGTCGCATGATCTTCGGGAACCAATCGGTTGATACGAACCATCGGTGTTTCGCCGATCGTCAAAGCAACATTGTCGAACGTCTTTCCACGCGGCATTGTCGGTCATCTCCAGAATTTCAGGACTGTCAGATCGCACGGCTAGCATCGCGTCGATCACGGACGGGACTCTGCAATCATACCATGCTCTAAGATACCGTCTCAACAGCCAACGCGAAATGCCTTTCTCCCTTGCTACCGACTGACATTGACCCGGCTGGCAGTTTCACTAGAATACTGCCTGCTTGAGCGTCACCCATTGAGAACAAATGGCCCCCCCATTAGTGACTGCGGTCGCAAATCGGAGACTCATGTCGCAGCCTTCATCAGCCAGCCCCAGACCAGATCAGCCGGGAGTTCACGAATCGGCTCGACGTGACAAGCTGCGCAAGATCGTTCAGATGGGCATCGATCCATGGGGAGGTCGTTTCGATCAGCGCAGCCACATTGGGGATATCCGTGCTCGAGCTGCCGAGATCAAGTTCCGCACGGAAGCGGGCGAATGTCTCGATCTGCCGGACGTCGATAGCATGCCGGATCTGGACTTCCGCCAGTGGCTGCAGCAACAAGGGCCTGGGCAACTGGAGGGGCCTCGCGTCCGTGCGGCGGGGCGAATCGTGCTGCAACGCAAAGCGGGCAAGCTGCGTTTCGTCGATATCCAGGACTGGACGGGCAAGATCCAGTTGTTTATCGGCAAACAGCAGGTGGGTGACGTCGACTTTGAGCTGGCGGAAAACTTTGACTTGGCTGACATCGTCGGTGTCGACGGCCAATTGTGGCGGACGAAGACGGGCGAATTGACCATCCTCGCGGAAAAACTGCATTTCTTTTGCAAATCGATCGAGCCGCCACCGGAAAAGCATCACGGATTGCAGGACCCCGAGTTGCGGCAACGCATGCGTTACTTGGACCTGACCTATTCCGACGGGGTTTTGCAGCGGTTTTTGAATCGGACCAGGATCGTTCAGTCGATCCGGCAGACGTTGGCTCAGGCGGGATTCTGCGAGATCGAAGGGCCGACGCTGCACACGATCGCCGGAGGGGCGGCAGCTCGACCGTTTCTGACGCATCACAATACACTGGACATGCCTCTGTTCATGCGGATCGCCCTGGAACTGCATCTGAAGCGACTGCTGGTCGGTGGCATCGAACGCGTGTACGAGCTGGGGCGAGTTTACCGCAATGAAGGGATCAGCCCGAGGCACAACCCGGAATTCACCATGCTGGAGGTCTATCAGGCGTTTGGCAACTACGAGACCATGATGGACCTGACCGAACGCATCATCATCGACGCCATCGATGCGATCGGCGGTGGGTATCAACTGCCCTACGGTGACAAGCAGATCGACTTTACCCCACCTTTTGCCCGCAAGACGTACGACCAACTGTTTCAAGAATCGACGGGCGTTTCACCGGACGATCATCAGGCTGTTCGAGATTACGCCCAACGGTTGGGCTTAGAAATTGCCAATCGGCATCCGGACGTGATCAAGAACGAGGTTTTCGAGCACCAGGTCGAGGACCGTCTGCAAGGCCCGATCTTCGTCATCGATTATCCGGCCAGCATCTGCCCGTTGACCAAGCGGAAACCAGACCACCCGCAGATCGCCGAGCGTTTCGAGTTGTTCATCCATGGCATGGAGATCGCGAACGCCTACACGGAGTTGAACGACCCGGATTTGCAGGAGGAGTTGTTCAAGACGCAATTGGACGGGTTGCCCGAAGAGGACTCGATGGCCCGCATGGACCACGATTTCATCCGCGCCTTGCGGCATGGGATGCCGCCCGCAGGAGGGCTGGGGATCGGGATCGATCGGCTGGTGATGTTGTTGCCCGGCTCGCCGACGATCCGGGCTGTGATCCTGTTCCCTTTGATGCGGCCCGAGAGTGCCTCCGCGAAAGAACCATCTGGCGTGCCCGAAAATGACGGCTCGTCTTTGAAGTAATAGAAACGCAACGAACCTCTGCCAAAGGATTGGCCATGTTCAAACTGATTCTCTCCTGGCGATATCTCCGCACCCGCTACATCGCGTTGGCGTCGATCATCAGCGTGACGCTGGGCGTGGCCACACTGATCGTGGTCAACAGCGTCATGGCCGGCTTCAGCCAGGAGATGCATCGCCGTCTGCATGGCATCTTGTCCGATTTGATCTTCGAGAGCGTCAGCCTCGGAGGCCTGCCGGACGCCCAGTGGCACAAGGACGAGATCGGCAAGGCCTTGGGCGATGATCTGGTCGGGATCACGGCCACGGTCCAGGTGCCGGCGATGCTCAGCTTCCAGGTGCGTGGGCAATGGATCACGCGACAGGTGAATCTGATCGGGATCGATCAGGAAACCTACGCCGATGTGGGCGATTTTGCCCAGTATTTGCTCCATCCCGAGAACCGCCGGGCGCTCAGTTTTCTGTTGCGCGAAAACGGGTACGACGAAAGGTTGCCCGAATCGGGCTGGGAGCAACGGCGATTGAGAATCGAGTACCAACGAGCCTTCCAGGATCAATTGCGGCAGGTCGAAACCAGCCGTCAGGCGGCCTTGGGGGGACCGTTACCATCGGAGGAGCTGGCGGCCATGTTGCCCCCCAGCGATCCGTACGGCTCGATCCCCGCTGATCCCTACTCGACCACCCACGGTCAACACCAGAAGGTGGAGCAGTTCGACGAAGCCAAAGAGCAGTTCACAGGGGTCATCCTGGGATTGATGATCGCCAGCGTCCGGCATCGCGACCCGGACGGCGAGGTGCGTGACTATTTCCTCTGCCGACCGGGCGACGATGTCAACCTGACCTTTCCCACGTCTCCGCCCTCCGGCCATGCCCCGAGCGCACAGAGCGCGCGATTTACCGTCGTGGATCTGTACGAGAGCAAGATGAGCGAATACGACAGCACGTTCGCTTTCGTGCCGATCGAAGAACTGCAGCGACTGCGAGGCATGATCGATCCGGAAACCGGCGTGACCAGCGTCACGTCCCTGTTGATCCGATTACGGCCGGGCACCAACCTAGCCGAAGCCCGTGACCGGCTGATGGATCGTTTCCCGGCCGATCAGTACGCCTATCGGATCCAGACTTGGCGAGACATGCAGGGTCCGTTGCTGGCCGCCGTCCAGATGGAGACCACGATCCTGAACATCCTGTTGTTCTTGATCATCGCTGTCGCCGGATTCGGCATCCTGGCCACGTTCTTCATGATCGTCGTCGAAAAGACGCGGGATGTCGGCGTATTGAAGGCCCTGGGCGCTCCCAGCAGCGGGGTGATGAGCATCTTCCTGAGCTACGGGTTTTCGCTGGGCACCGTCGGCTCCGGCGTCGGGATGGTGCTGGGATTGCTGTTCGTGCACTACATCAACGAAATCGCGGCTGGTCTGGAATGGCTGACGGGCCGCGAGGTATTCGATCCCACGGTCTACTATTTCCAGGAAATCCCCACGGAGATCGAACCCCTGATGGTCGTGTTCGTGCTGATCGGGGCCACGGCGATCGCTGTGCTGGCCAGTGTGCTGCCCGCGCTGCGAGCGGCTCGTTTGCATCCCGTCGAAGCCTTGCGTTACGAGTAAACGTCCCCTGAGGGACAAGGAAATTCGCATGACACATTCTGTTCTGACCCCCGACACCCACGCGTCGCGCAGTGCGTCGCGTCGGCATCTTCTGCAAAGTCTCCAATCGGTCGACACGATCGAAAGTCCTCAACAGCAGCCCACGGCGGTCCAGCACGATCCGAACGCTGCGTTGATCAGCGCCACGGGGATGTACAAGAGCTACCGCAAAGGAAGACTGATCATCCCCGTGCTGAAAGGGGTCGACTTTGCGATCCAGCCTGGTGAATTCGTAGCGATCGTAGGGCAGAGCGGTTCGGGGAAAAGCACCTTGTTGCACCTACTGGGTACCCTGGACGAGCCCGATGCGGGCGAAATCCACTTCGAAGGAAATCGTATCGACAACCTGCCTTCGAAGGCGAAAGATGTGCTGCGCAACAAATACTTCGGTATGATCTTCCAGTTCTACCACCTTCTGCCAGAACTGTCCACCCTGGAGAATGTACTGATGCCCAGCATGATCGGCCAAGGCGTCCTGCGTTATTGGTGGAATCGACGCGATCATGCCCAACGAGCGACCGAATTGCTGGACATGGTCGGTCTGGGGCACCGTTTGACCCATAAGCCTAAGGAACTGTCCGGCGGCGAGATGCAGCGGGCCGCGATCGCTCGGGCGCTGATCTCCGGACCTCAAATGCTGCTGGCTGACGAACCGACGGGAAATCTGGATCGTCAATCGGGCACCGAGGTCATGCGGATGCTACGCTCCTTGAACCGCGAACAAAACCTGACTATCATCATGGTCACGCACGACAGCACCATCGCGGGCATGGCCGATCGGACCGTTCGTCTGGTGGAAGGGCTTGTCGAGCGTGTCGGCTGAATCGACACCCCCAACACCATCAGAAACAACTATGTCGATCAAGGTCTATATCAACGGACGCCTGTACGACAAACAGGACGCCAAGATCAGCGTTTACGACCACGGTCTTCTCTACGGTGACGGTGTGTTCGAGGGCATGCGGATCTACGGCGGCAAGGTCTTCCGCTTGCAGGACCATCTGGTTCGCCTGTGGCATTCGGCCAAAGCCATCTGGTTGGAAATGCCGATGTCCATGGAGGATCTGGCCAGCGCCGTCAACCAGACGGTCAAGGCAAACCAGTTGGCCGACGGGTATGTTCGGCTGATCGTGACCCGCGGTGCCGGAACCCTGGGACTGGATCCCCACTGTACCAGCGATCCGCAGGTGATCATCATCGCGGACCTGATCAGCTTGTATCCCGAAGAGTTTTACGAGAAGGGGTTGGAGATCATCACGGTCAGCACGATTCGCAACCACCCAGCAGCGCTCAGCCCGCGGATCAAATCGTTGAACTATCTGAATAACATCCTGGCCAAGATCGAGGGCCTGCAGGCCGGGTGCGTCGAGGCCCTGATGTTAAACCATCGCGGGGAAGTGGCCGAATGCACGGGGGATAATATCTTTTTGGTCACCCGCGGCCAGTTGCTGACTCCGCCCATCGACGCGGGGATTCTGGAAGGCATCACACGAGCTGTCGTGATCGAATTGGCGGTCGCCGCAGGAATCAAAGTTCGCGAGACCGCGTTGACCAAACATGACGTCTACATCGCCGACGAATGCTTCCTGACCGGCAGCGCGGCCGAAGTGGTACCGGTCGTCAAGGTGGACAGCCGTCCGATCGGCGATGGCCGTCCCGGCCCCATCACCCAGCAACTGTTGACTCGCTTTCACGAACTGACTCGCCAGTAGCCCGCCCGTTTCCGTTTCCCACCACTGATTGTTCACCATGAATCGACAATTTGTCATCCTGACCGAGGGCCAGACCAACCCGATCCGAGCCAAGACGGCGGCATGTGTGATCCGCTATTGCCCCGACGAGGTCGTCGCGCTGTTAGATGCCGGACACGCAGGCAAGACCAGCCGTGATGTGCTGGGGGTGGGCGACGTTCCGATCATCGGTCGTTTGGCCGACGCGCCCGAGGCTCGCACTTTGCTGATCGGCATCGCCAACCCGGGCGGCCTGATCCCCGAGGCGTGGCGAGCGATCATCTTTCAGGCGATCGAGCGCGGCATGGACGTGGTTTCAGGCATGCATGATTTCCTGGCCGACGATCCCGAACTGGCCGCACTGGCCAGCCGCCATCAGGTCCGATTGATCGACGTTCGCAACCAGCGTTTGCAGCGGATTGCGCGAGCCGAAGGGCTGAGCGAGAAGTGCCTGAGAATTCACACGGTGGGTCACGACTGCAGTTGCGGCAAGATGGTCGTCAGCGTCGAATTGACCAAGGCGCTGCAGACGAGCGGTTACGACGCGAAATTCGCGGCGACCGGCCAGACGGGCATCGTCGTCGAAGGCGACGGATATCCGATCGATTGCATGGTGGCCGACTTTATCAGCGGCGCCACGGAACAACTGGTTCTGGACCACCAACATCATGACATCCTGGTCGTCGAGGGCCAAGGCAGCCTGTTCCACCCCTCGTATTCCGGCGTCACGCTGGGCCTGCTTCACGGTTGCCAACCGCACGGCATGATCCTCTGCTACGAAATCGGCCGCAGCAACCCGCTGGGCCTGCCGCACATCACGCTGCCACCGCTGTCCACCATTCGCCGGTTCTACGAGATCGCCGCCGCGATCCGCTGCCCCTGTCCGGTGATCGGTGTGGCGATGAACAGTCGCCTGGTGACCGAAGAGGTTGCCGAGACGGAGCGGAGAGAGATCAGCCGCTCGTTCGGGCTGCCGGTCTGTGACGTCTTTCGCCACGGCGCCGAGCCGCTGGCGCGGGCCGTGCTGGCCCTGAAAGCCGCTCGGGATAGACAGTTCACGTGATTCCATCATGAAACTGAAACTGCACACCTTCGACTTGCCGCTTCGCCATGTGTTCACGATCGCCCGCGAATCGATCGCCGTCCAGCGCACGTTGATCGTCGAATTGGAAGAAGAAGGCATCAGCGGCTATGGCGAGGCGACGACGAACGCCTATTACGGGGCGACGATCGAGACCATGACCGACGCGTTGCGGACGGTTGAAAGCGAACTGCAGCAGCGCAGCATCGACGACCCGGCCCAACTGTGGGACGATCTGTACCCGGCGCTGAAAGAGCATCCGTTTGCTCAGTGTGCCCTGGACCAGGCGGCTCACGATCTGTGGGGCAAGCGGCGCGGCCAAGCCGTGTACCGGTTGTGGGGCCTGAGCCTCCAGCAACTGCCCGTTTCCAATTACACGATCGGCATCGATACCATCGAGACGATGGTCCGGAAAATGCAGGAGTTTCCCGATTGGCCCATCTACAAGATCAAGCTGGGAACCCGCCACGATCTGGAGATTGTCCGCCAGTTGCGTCAGCATACCAGCGCGGTGTTCCGAGTCGATGCGAATTGCGGCTGGACAGCAGAACAGACGTTGGAGAACGCCCACGCGTTGAAAACGTTGAACGTGGAATTCATCGAGCAGCCGCTGCCCGCCGACCGCTGGGAAGACATGCGCCGCGTGCATGCCCAGTGCGTCTTGCCGGTGATCGCCGACGAGAGCTGCATCGTCCCGGCGGACGTGGACCGCTGCGCCGACCATTTCCACGGCATCAACATCAAGCTATCCAAGTGCGGCGGACTCACCCCGGCCCGACGCATGATCCAGCGAGCCCGCCAGTTGCAGATGCGAGTGATGGTGGGCTGCATGACCGAATCGACCGTCGGCATCTCGGCCATCGCCCAACTGCTGCCCTTGCTGGACTACGTCGACATGGACGGCGCCCTGCTGCTGGCTCGGGACATCGCCACGGGAGTCCACGTCGAACAAGGCCGCTGCCTCTACCCCTCGACCCCCGGCCACGGTGTCCGGCTGACCGGAAAAGGGGACGGGAATCTTTTCTGAACGGCCGAAAAGACCCCCGTCCCTTTTCACGTGCGTCGAACATGATCTCACTCAGGCAACTTGCAGGAAATGATCTACCGCGTTCGGCGAGGGTCTCCGACCCCGCCGAAACCGCCGACCGAAGGTCTCCTGCGATATTGGAGACCTTCGGCCACCTTTCGATTACGAGCACCGCCGCAAGCGGCTGAGCACGAGCACGAATGTTTTTGCCAGACGATCAAAAGGACGTCGGTCCCTGGTCCACCCAGTGCCGAGCGACGGACAGGACGGTATGGCCGCGCAAGAAGGCATTCAACGCCGTTTCGGCTTGCCCGCCATCCTGGATCGGCACGATAAAGAATTTGTAGGGCATGGTCACTCCTCGCACCAACGGTTGGAACGTATTTAGCTCCCCACCGGTCCCGCACCGGTGGAAGCAGGTTTGGCAACTAAGAGCCGCTGCCCCGCAACTCGATCCTCCTTCCCGCAGCGCGAGGGGCCGTCATCCTTTGGTTGCCAAACCCCGTCCCACCAGCGCGGGGCCGCTGGGGACGCTTGTACACTACTATTACTGCACGTCTGTACACTACCCGCCGCTCCGCCTTCCGCTGCGGCTCGAGGGGCGAGCGGCTGCGCTGCGCTCCGCACGTCGCCCCTCGGCCTCCGCTCCAGGCTGCGCTACCGCTGTGTGCTGACTGCCCGGAACTGGACCGAGCGGAACTGCGGCCACACGGAAGCCCAGGAAGCCGCCGCGGCGGGCCGGCCCGTTCGCGTCGCGGTC
>SKVE01000129.1 GCA_007129635.1 Planctomycetaceae bacterium | reverse complement strand
CCGATTCGCCTATGTCATCAACGAACTGCAGTCCAGCGTCACGGTGTTTGCCTTCGAGGCATCCCAAGGATCGTTCGAAGCATTGCAGACCCTCTCCACCTTGCCGGCAGACTTCCAAGGTGACAATACGACGGCCGAGATCCTGGTGCACCCAACAGGCCGTTTTCTGTATGGATCGAATCGCGGCCACGACAGCATCGCCGTTTTTGCCATCGACCCGGAACACGGCCGTCTGCAAGCGGTCCAGCACCAGGCAACCGGCGGGCAGACGCCGCGGAACTTCGGCATCGATCCCACGAGCCAGTTTCTATTGGCCGCCAATCAGGCTTCGGACAGCGTCGTCGTGTTCCGCATCGATGCATCGACCGGCCATCTGAAAGCGACAGGCCAGCAGATCCAGGTCCCCACGCCTGTCTGCGTACGGATGGTCCCGATCACTGACTAGTTTCCAGGAGGGAGAACAAACCATGGCAAAACGCCACCAAGCGGTATATCTGATCGGCCTCGTACTGCTGGTCCGTTTACTGGCCGTCGCCCCAACCCATGGTGACGATAGGCAGGAAGACTCGGAACAGACCGTGGATTATGTGATTGTGGTCACGGGCGGCGAATTATTAGCGGGAGCCTATCCCGATGCCCACACGGCCTTTTTGACTCGCACCCTGCACCCGCTGGGTTTTCACTGCAACTGGGCGGTGATCATCGACGACGAGATCGACGAGATCCAACAAGCGGTCCGCGCCGGACTGAATCGGGCCGATCTGGTGATCGTTACCGGCGGCTTGGGCCCAACCCCCGATGATGTCACGCGCGAAGCCCTGTCCGAGTTGACCGGTATCCCGCTGCGGGAACACCCGGATCTGATCGCCAATCTGGAACGGCGTTTCAACACGCCTGCCGATCAATTGCGTGCGAACCTGCGTCGTCAGACCCAGGTTCCGCAGCACGGCGGCTATTTGGTCAATCCGAACGGAACGTCGGTCGGATTGATCTTCGAGCAGGGTGAACAACTGATCGTCGCCTTGCCCGGGCCGCCGCGTGAGTTGCGACCGATGGTTCAAGACGAACTGGTACCTCGATTGACCGCACGCTTCGGAACCCAAGCGCCGGGACACCTGCTGACGCTCCGCTTTGTCGGAATCGGGGAATCGTCGATCGCCCAGACGATCGACCAGCAGGTGGTGATCCCCGAACAAGTGACCGTGTCGTCGTTGTTCGAGGGTATGCGAGTCGATTTCTACTTCACCCTGCCCGGCGCCTCGCAGGAAGACCTGGTTCGATTGGACCAGATTCGTAACGATGTGCTCAGCCACCTGGGCGACTACATCTACGCCACGGACGCAACGACGCTGGAACAGCATGTTGTCGACTTGCTGGCGGTTCGAGGCAAGACCATCGCGTTGGCCGAGGCAGGTAGCGGCGGGAACCTGGTCGCGGCACTCAGCAGCAGTCCGTCGATCGCCGATGTCCTGCTGGGCGCTTATGTCGCGCCCGACGAACAACGGTTGTGGAACATGCTCGGAGGGCCACCTGCCCATTCGGAAGATTCGCTCGAGTCGGCAGCCGCGCTTGCGGAGCGGATCGCCCAGCAGAGTGGGGCCGACCTGGCCCTGGCCATCGTCTCGGCTCGAGACGCCCCGCAAGGCGGTCGGTTCGTCGAAGTCGCCATGCGATACGAGGGACAATCGGCCGATCAACGCCTGACCCTCCGCGGCTCGGGCGATCTGGCTCGCTTCCAGTTGACCACCCAGCTTCTGGATCTGATCCGCCGTCGGCTGCGATGACCGAAGGCGTCAGCCAAACGCAATGGGGACAACAGCAGGTGACCAAGTATTTCAAGGAGATCAGCGTGCTGGCGTTGATCGACCAATTGGTCAAAGGGATCATCGGCATGGTAAACCGGACGTTGCTGGGCGTGATGAACCTGCTGCCCGTCCCGGCCATGCAAGGCGTTGGGAAGGTCGTTCAACGTATCGTCGATCTCAGCCTGACCTACATCGACGAATCGATCCTGGCGCACACGTTTCGCACGCAGAACGAAAATGTCTACGATGCGGCGAGATCGGGAATTATCCTGTACTGCCAGTCGTGGAAGAGTCTGATCAAGAACGCCGTCGCGCTGACGCTGCTGGGGTACCTGTTGACGTTTGCCAGCGCGCTATTGTTCCTGATCCCGCTGGGCGCTATCGCCTGGTTCTTGCCTCAAGATTGGGCCGTTGCCAAGTTCGCATTGTTCGCACTGGCGCTGCTGATGGGATTCTCCCTGAAATGGATCTTCTTCGATCCGATCGCATGCACGTCCACCATCCTGACGTTTCTGAAAGAATCGCAGGGCAAGGTCCCCGATCCGCAGTGGGAAGCCCAAATCGAATCGGTCAGCGATAAGTTCCGAGAATTGAAGGACAAGGCTGCCGAGCATTGGAAAGGCACCGCCGCACCGCCGCCCACCACCGCCGAAGCTTAAGGGGGCGGTCAATCAATTTGTGTCGCGTTTCGTGGAAGGACCCGCTCGTCACCCAATGCCCACTCGCCGCTGGATCTCTTCCAGCGGAATGCCTTTCGTCTCGGGGACCATCAGCTTGACCCAGACCAGTTGCAGGCACATCATGGCGCAGAAAAAGGCGAACAGCACGCCGGCATCGAACGTGCTGATGGCCAGCGGAAACACCATGGTGATCGTGGCGGCGAACAGCCAATGGGTCACGCTGCCCAAGGCCTGACCTGCCGCTCGGTTCCGGTTCGG
>SKVE01000978.1 GCA_007129635.1 Planctomycetaceae bacterium | reverse complement strand
GGAACGTCGAACCGTCCGAGTACCGTTCGGGTGGCAACCAGGAAAGATGGGGCATGAAGTTTCGGATGTACAACCAGCGTTGATCTCGCACCGACCGCGACAGGTCGAAGACTTCATCGACCCGGTCGCGTGCTCCGTAGATGTACTCTCGGGGCGGACCGGCGGCAGGGCCTAGAAAGGCGTCTCCTTGCATATAATCAGGCACGGGGATGCCGCAGAGGCTCAAGACAGTCGGCGCAAAATCGACGAAACTGACCAGCCGATCGGTCGTTTCGCCGGCGGCGGCCGGAGCCAGATGCCGCCATTTCTCGGGGAAGTACACGATCAAGGGCACTCGCATGCCGGAATCGTGCAGCAGTCGTTTTCCCAGTGGCATGCCCATACCATGATCACCGTAGAAGAAGACGATGGTATCGTCGGCCAATCCGTCCGCCTCAAGCTGCTCGAGGTACTGGCCGACCTCGCGGTCCATCAGCGTGATACAATCATGGTAGCGTGCCCACTCGCGTCTCGCTTCCGCCGTGTCGGGATAGTAGGGCGGCAGATTGGCCTCGGCGGGATCGTGACGCTGCTCGGGGTCCAGTTGCGAACCGATCTCCCGTTCGAACTGCTCCTGCGGCCAGACGCTGGTTCGCGACTGGTGGGTGGTCATAAAGTTGAACACGGCGAAGAAAGGCTGGCCAGGTTCACGCTGGCGCCAATGTGCTTTCGCGGAGCTTTCATCCCATCCATCGGCGATGAAGGCCGCTTCGTTCTGCAGGTTGTAATCGGTCTTGACGTTGTTGGTGCAGTAGTAGCCGGCCTGACGCAGATAGGCACTGAACGGTCGAATCTCCGGGCGCACCGGGAACTGGGAACGCAGGCGTTGCGTGCCCATCGACGTCGCGTACACGCCGGTGATCAATGTCGATCGGGCCGGCGAACAGACGGGGGCGGTGGCAAAGGCGTTGGTGTAACGCACCCCTTGCTGGGCCAAACGGTCCAGCACCGGGGTATTCGCGTACGGATCGCCGTAACAACCCAAGTTCGGACTCAAGTCTTCGGCGGTCAACCACAGGATATTTGGACGCTGGACTTCTAAAGCGGCCGTCTTCGGTTTCGGCTGCTTGGCCTGCTTGGGTTTCTTGGCAGCCGGGGCCGGTTGGCCGTAAGCCGGTTTCCAGGGCCAGGGCAGGACGCCCGCGCGATTCGCCCAAGCTTCCCATTGCTGCACCATGTCCTGAACTCGCTGCGGATGCGTCGCGGCCAGATCGTTCATCTCCGTGCGATCGGCCACCATGTCGTACAATTCCCAGTCGCCGGCCGGCCCTCTGGCGACCAGTTTCCAGCGTCCGTCCCGCATGGCCCGATTGCCCTGATGTTCGAAAAAGATCGGCTGCTGGCGCTGGAGCGACTGGCCGTTCAGCGCGGGCAACAGGCTGACGCCTTCCATCGGCAGGATCTCCTGGCCGCCGAACTGCTCCGGGTATTGCGCGCCGGCCAGTTGGACACAGGTGGGCATCATGTCGATCAGATGCGCGGGATCGTGAACCAGTCGGCCGAATTCGTCGGCTTCGGAACCGCCAGCTTGCATACCCGCTGGCCAATGCATGATCAGCGGCGACGCGATCCCGCCTTCGTGAACCCAGTGTTTATATTCGCGGAACGGCGTGTTGCTGACATTCGCCCACGCCTCGCCGTAGCCGTGATACGTGTCGGCAGCGCCGGGCAGGATCCCGTATCCTTGTCGCATGGGGTATCCATCACGAGTCTGTTTGGGGATCATGTCCGGTTGAAGGTAATCGGCGGGCAGCGGCGGCAACGTGGGCTTGTCGGGTCGCGGCTGCACCTCGCCCCGCCGGCGGCCCATGCCTTCGGCACAGCCACCGTTATCGTGAAAGAACATGATCAACGTCTGCTCGAACTGGTCGGTCCGGCGCAATTCCTGCAGGATGCGACCGATACCTTGGTCCATACTGTCGATCATCGCGGCATAGACTTCCATGCAACGTAGTTCGAAATCGCGATCCTCCACCTTTTCCCACTCGCCGCCTCGCTGCGGCGTCAGGTCCCAACGCGGATCGATCAAGCCCATCTCCCGCATCCGCTGGAGACGTGTCTGGCGAATGGCATCGTAGCCCGCATCGTATCTTCCGCGGTACTTTTCGATGTCCTCCGGTTTGGCGTGCATGGGCCAGTGCGGCGCGGTGTGAGCCACGTACATGAAGAATGGCTGGTCGGCGTGATCCCGACTGTGATCGGCGATGAAACGCACCGCGTGGTCGTTGATCGCATCGGTATAGTAGAAATCCTCGACGGGGTATTCCGGATCCGCGTAGGGCGAGATCAGGGTATTGTCCCGCGTCAACGAGTTGGGATCGAAGAAGCTGCCCGCGCCATGGATCGTGCCGTAGAAACGATCGAACCCTCGTTGCAGGGGCCAATTCTTCTTGTCGGCTTCGCTCGGGTTCAGCACGTTGGGTGTGACGTGCCACTTGCCCGATAGATACGTGCGGTACCCCGCCTGGCGTAGGACCTGGGCGATCGTCACGCACCGATCGTTCAAATCGCCTCGATACCCATCCAGCCCGCTATCGTTCATCATGTGCCCGATCCCAGCCTGGTGCTGGTACAACCCGGTCAACAATGAAGCGCGTGTGGGGCAGCAGCGAGCGGTGTTATAGAACTGGGTAAAGCGGACCCCGTCGCGGGCCAAACCGTCCAGAAAAGGCGTATCGATCTCGCCACCATAACAGCCTAGATC
>SKVE01000207.1 GCA_007129635.1 Planctomycetaceae bacterium | reverse complement strand
CCAATATGTAGCGGAACATCCGAAAGACTTCGGGACGAAAACCATCGCCATAGATAGCTACCAAAGTTGCCAGCGAGAGAGTAAGCTGGTCCATGAGTGGGCATCCGTTCATGGGGGTGGGAAATATTTGCAACACCCCCCAACCTACCGCAGGACAACTCGTCCGCGAAGGTCCACTCTCTTCATTTTCTTGCACTGCTAGCACTGTTCTGCTAGCACCGGAAGTGCAAAACTCAAGTCGGACCCCGGCGTCCTGTCGCACGCCGCAGGTGTTGTGCAACTTCCAAGCCCTGCTGCAAGCCTATCGCAGCGACTCCGAGATCCGAGCTGCCGCCGCTCTCTACAAGCGTTGCCACGGCCTGTTTGCGAGGCTTCGTGAAGTCCTCCGGCTTTCGGCCGAACAGATGGACCAATTGCGGCAACCGCAGCAACTGCCGCCGGACGAACAACCGGCGGTGAAGCGTGCGCTGGAGCAGTTGCGCGAAGAGTTGCGGCAACAAACGGCCGATCGGACCGATTCGGACGGACCGCTGGCGCAGATCGCGCTGAAGCACCTGGACAGATACTGGGGACACTTGGTGCCGGAGCAGTCGCTGGCCGCCGGGGAGTGCTGGCAGCGCACCACCAACCACTTGGAAAGTGACTGGGGTGGCCTGAAACGCCGTCGCCGTCGCACGCATGGCCGGGGAAAGCTGACGAGGGACTTTCAAACGCTGCCCGAAGAATACTTGCTGGTCTTGAATCTGGAGAATGAAACCTATCTGCAGATGGTGCTGGGCGGCAGTCTGGAATCGCTTCCGGCCAAACTAGCCGAGGCTAGCCGCGAAGGCGGCAGTTTTGACGCCTGGCGTCGTCAGCGTCGCCCCCGTCTGGTAGGCGAACTTCCCCGTCGTCTCCTTCGCGAGGAGGGCTTCGTTGACCACCTGCTCGACGCCTGCATCCATTACTGTCAATTTCCCGCCCCATCGGCCGCCTAGCCGCACAACACCTCCGAGCAATTCCTGTGCCAACCGAATTTCGGAACAATAGCCTGCGCCAGACGGCGGAATTCGCTTCGAAGGAAAACGGGGGCGTTTCATCTTGCCCGACACACAATAAATCGCTACGGTTGCCGCTCACTGATCTGAGTCCCAGGATTGAGGGCCTGCCGTGTCACGGAAGAGCAATACGGTCGATGCTGCTGACCCGTCGCCAGATCGACGGCCGCAGCGGTCGTCGGACGGCCCGATCGCGCGCGGTTTGCTCGCCCTGACGGATCTGGCTCTGGCCGCAGTGATCTTCCTGGCTCCCTTGCTTTTGGGGGGGAGGCACGATACGGGGCGACTAGTCTATGTGGGCTGTGTGGTGGCCGCGGCGGTCTGTTGGCTTGGTCGTTTGTGTGTGTCCCCAAAACCGCGATGGCGGCTTTCGGGGGCGGAACCGTTGATTGTCTTGGGCTTGGTTCTGCTCGTTCTGCAATTGGTTCCTCTCCCGGCAACAGTGATCGAGCGTGTTTCGCCGGAGCAGGTCAAGCTGCTGCCTGCTTGGACTGCCGATGGGGACCAAGCGGCATTACTAGGTACCTGGGACCGTCTATCGCTGACGCCACGCAGCACTCAAGGCGGCCTGGTCACGTTCTTGGCTCACTGCTTGCTGTTCCTTGTAGTGGTCCAGCGTGTACGCCAGTTAGGTGATATCGAACGGCTGTTGCGCTGGCTGGCGCTGGCCGCGATCGGCATGGCCATTTTGGGGCTTTCGCAGATGCTGCTGGGCAACGGCAAGTTCCTCTGGATCTACGAACATCCGGAACGTACGACATTCGGAGCGGTGCGAGGTTCGTTTCCCAACCAGAACCACTTCGCCCATTTCCTGATCCTGGGAATCGGGCCACTCTTTTGGTGGCTGCAGAGGATGTGGTCGGCCGATCCGACGACGTCTGGCGGATTCGGTCGATCGACGACGTCTCAGTACGGCAAACCGGCCTTGTTGATCGGCACGGGATTGGTCTTAGTGGCGATCCTGCTAACCTTCTCACGCGGTGGCGTCGTTACGGCCAGCATCTCTTGTTTCGTCATCATGGTCCTGATGACTCGCAACGGTCTGCTCAAGTCCCACGCGTGGTTGCGGTTGGCCGGACTGATGCTGGTTCTAAGCACCGCGCTGGCGATCTACGGGTACGAACCGCTGGCACGGCGGATGAGCACCCTGCGGGACTCGCGATCGATGAACGAAGTTTGCTACGGTCGCAAGGCATTATGGGAAGCTCATTTGGCGGCGATCCCCAAGTTCTTGATCGCTGGGACTGGGGCCGGCAGCCATCGCGAGATCTACCACACGTACATGACGCAGTACTTCGAGACGGAATTCACGCATGGCGAGAACGGTTACTTGCACCTGACATTGGAAATGGGCATCTTCGGGCTGTTGCTGGCGATCGCCGGATTGGTGTTGGCAGCGTCCTGGTGCTTGCGAGTATGCATCTGTCCCGCTGACCGGACGATCGGTTCGGCGGCGATCGCGGTGCTGGCAGGTCTGCTGGCCAGCGCGGTGCATTCGCTGGGCGATTTCGTCTGGTACATCCCAGCCTGCCTGTCGCTGACGGTCATCCTGGCAGCCTGCGCTTGCCGAATCTATCAGTTGAACCGTTTTCAGTGCTCGCGTACCAGCCCCGCTGGGATTGTATGGCGGCCCCGGCACTTGGATTGCTCGCGCCCGCTGGCGGTTAGCATGGCGGTGGGCGGAGTGCTGTTAGCTACGATGATGGTCGCCGATCGAACAACGGCGGCCCTGGCGGCCCCACACTGGGACGCTTACTATCGACTGGCCGTGGCAGAAAAGCGCACGGTACTGGACGATCCGGATGCTTCGCGCGATACGACCATGGCGATGCTGGAACACCTGCAGCAAGTGTTGCTGCGCGACCCTCATCACGCTCGCGCTCATCTGCGCATGGCTCAGCTCAGTCGCTACGAGTTTGACCTGAGACAGGCGGACAGCAGCAATCCGATGCCGTTGAACCAGATCCGTGATGCTGCGTTGGCTTCCGCGTTCGAAACATTAGAGGAGATGAACCAATGGTTGTCGGTCGTGATGGGCGACAATCGCCGCTGGCTGGATCAGGCTGACTGGCACACCCGCCAGGCACTTCGTGGATGTCCTTTGTATGGTGATGGCTACGTGTACCTGGCCGAGTTGGGTTTTCTAGTGGGCGACGACGCTGAGACCAAACAGGCGTTCGTGCAACAGGCGTTGACCGTCCAGCCGTACAGTGGCGTTGTCCTGGTAGCAGCCGGCAGCGAAGCGGCGCTGGTGGGCGATTACGAACGGGCCTTAGAGATGTGGAAGTTGGCCTTTCACCAAGACCGTCATCAGCGTCAGCACATCATCGACTTGCTGGCCGCCCAGATGCCCGCCGCTGCGTTCGTCGATTACTTCCAACCCGATACCGATGGTCTTCGACGACTGTACGGCTACTACCGCCGCCATCGGCTGAACGAGCAAGCCTTGGAAATGGCCGACGACTATGCCAAGGCGTTGCGAGCCGATGCGGCCAAATTGAAGGGCGAAGCGGCCAGTCGGCACTGGGTGCAAGCCGCGTCGGTCTACGAATTCGCGGGAAACCTGGAACAGTTCATGGCTGCGGCGCGCTATGCCGTGATGTTGGCACCCAATGACTTCGGCCATCGGCGGTTACTGATCCGAGCTCTAGTCCGTAACGAACAATTCGCCGAAGCGGTCGAGCATCTGCAGTGGTGCATCAGTCGCCAACCGGACGATCCGCGTCTGCAGGCCGAACTGCAGAAGGTCTATCGGCAGCAGTTGACCAACCAACAGGCCAGCGTCTCGCCCTAATTTCCGCCGAATTTCTTCCAAGATCGTTTGACATTCTGTCACCGATCCCTAGAAATAGATGAATCGGCTTGGTCGAACCTGTCGGGAAGTGCGTCGACCAGGATCACAGGGCCTTTCGGTCTGTAGGTGGGATTCTCCGAAAATGATGATAAAACGGTTACCGATCGTTGCGATCTCCCTTCTGTTCTCCAGCCTGTTCGCCATCTTGGGTTTGCCGGCCAAGGCCGAAGAATTGCCGGAGCGAATCGATTACAACTGGCACATCAAGCCGATTCTTTCCGACCGATGTTTCTTTTGCCACGGACCGGACGACCAAACGCGACATGCTGATTTGCGTTTCGACACGCGCGAAGGTCTGTTCGCGGCTCTGGAGTATTCCGAAGCGTCGCACGTGGTCGTTCCAGGCAAGCCGGAAGAGAGCGAGTTGTTTCTGCGAGTCGCTTCCCAATCGGACGGGCATCGGATGCCGCCATCGGAATCGAAGTTGAGCTTGACGGCTGACGAGATCGAGCTGCTTCGCCGGTGGATCGAGCAGGGAGCGGATTGGAAGGAGCATTGGTCGCTGCTACCGCCGGTGAAAGGTCCGCTGCCCGAAGTCCAAGATGATGGCTGGGTGCGAAACGAGATCGACTATTTTGTTTTGGATCGATTGCAGCGCGAGGAGTTACAGCCCGCTGCCGAAGTCGATCGCGAGCGTTTGATTCGCCGCGTCACGCTCGACCTGACGGGCTTGCCACCGACCTTGGACGAAATCGATCGATTCCTGTCCGACGATTCGCCGAACGCGTACGAAAGTCTGGTGGATCGCTTGCTGGCGTCCGAGCGATTTGGCGAGCGGATGGCGGTCGACTGGCTGGATGCAGCTCGATACGCCGACACCTTCGGCTACCAGGCCGACGTGTACCGGGATGTCTGGCCCTATCGCGACTGGGTGATTCGCGCCTTGAACGACAATCTGCCGTACGATCAGTTCATCACGTGGCAGTTGGCAGGTGACCTGTTGCCCGATGCGACTCGCGACCAGCGGATCGCGACGGCTTTCAACCGCCTGCACCGGCAAACGAACGAGGGAGGCAGCGTCGAGGAAGAGTTTCGCGTGGATTACGTGGCGGATCGGACCGATACGTTGGGCGCGGCTTTCTTGGGCCTGACGCTGGGCTGTGCCCGCTGCCACGATCACAAGTACGATCCGGTCAGCCAGCGAGAATACTTCCAGTTGTTCGCGTTCTTCGACAATATCGATGAAAGCGGTCTGTATTCCCACTTTACCAACGCCATGCCGAACCCCACGCTGCTGTTGACGACGGACGATCAGCAGCAACAGATCGCGGCGGCGGAAACGGAGATCCAGCAAGCCGAACAGCGACTGGCCGATCTGGTCGATCAGCGACGCAACGCATTCGTCGATTGGCTCAGACAACGGCCCACAGCATCGGTGATGGCCGACTTGATCGGAGACTTTCCTCTGGATTCGATCGAGGATGGCCAGTTGGTGAATCTGGCGAACGAAGCCCAACCCGCCAAAGCGTCGGACGATCCGCAAGTGGTCCCGGGTCGGATCGGCAACGGCCTGTTATTGAGTGGCGAGAACAACATCACCACCTCGGTCGGCGGCGGCTTCACTCGCGACGATGCCTTCAGTGTCGCACTTTGGATCAAGATCCCCGACGAAAAGGATCGCGCGGTGATCTTCCATCGTTCGCGTTCCTGGACCGACGCGGGCAGCCGGGGTTACCAGTTGCTGATCGAGGACGGACGATGGAGCGCATCGCTGGTTCACTTCTGGCCCGGAAATGCGATCGGCATTCAGGCTGCGGAACCGGCCCCGATCGGTCGCTGGACCCATGTCGTGATGGCCTATGATGGATCCAGTCAAGCGGACGGATTGACGCTGTACGTCGACGGTCGTCCGGCCGAGGTCCAGGTCATCCGCGACCGGCTGTTCAAAGACATCACCGGCGGAGGCTCCAACGAATTGACGATCGGCCAACGTTTTCGCGATCGGGGCTTTCGCGATGGGATGGTGGACCATCTGCAGGTATTCCATCGTTGCCTGACTCCCATCGAGGCGGCTCAGTTGGCCGACGGCCAATCGCTGGACCGGTTGCTGCAGGCCGCGGAACAGGAGCTGACCGACGATCAAAAACAACGGCTGTTCGAGTACTACCTGAGCAGTCTTGACGAACCGTATCGCCAGACGCTGGCCGAACTGCAGGGGTTGCGGCGGCATCGCAGTTCGCTGGTCGAACCGGTACAGGAACTGATGGTCATGGAAGAGATGGCCGAGCCGCGGCCGACGTATCTTCTGGAACGAGGCGACTATGGCTCGCCGGGCGAATTGGTACAACCGGGGACGCCCGCCGCCATCCTGGCGTTCGATGACCACCTGCCGCCCAACCGTCTGGGGCTGGCGCAGTGGTTGACCGACCCACGGCATCCGTTGACGGCTCGCGTCGCGGTCAACCGGTTCTGGCAGATCCTGTTTGGCCGTGGGCTGATGGCGACGCCCGAGGATTTCGGCAATCAGGGCCAGTTGCCCTCGCACCCCGAATTGCTGGACTGGCTGGCGGTTTCCTTTGTCGAATCTGGTTGGGATGTCAAGGCGTTGATCAAACGGATGGTTCTATCGGCCACGTACCGGCAATCGTCCGAATGCGAACCCGATCTGCGTGCTCGCGATCCGGAAAACGAGCTGTTAGCGCGAGGCCGCAGTTACCGCTGGCCCGCGGAGATTCTCCGCGACCAGGCGCTGGCCACCAGCGGTCTGTTGGTCGATCGGATCGGGGGGCCACCGGTCAAGCCGTACCAGCCCGAGGGACTGTGGGAGGAAAAATCCAGCGTCCGGTATACGCGGGATGAGCGCGAAGGCAGTTGGCGCCGCAGCCTGTATACCTACTGGAAACGCACCTCGCCGCCGCCCGCCATGGTGACGTTGGACGCGGCCGAACGCGAGGTGTGCGTCGTCACTCGTGAAGCGACCTCGACGCCGCTACAGGCGCTGGTGCTGTTGAATGATCCGCAGTATGTCGAAGCGGCACGAGCGCTGGCCGAGCGGGTGATGCGAGCCGATGAGGATCCCGATGCACGTCTGCTGCGGATGTTCCGCCTGCTGACCAGCCGCTCGCCAAGCGAAGCGCAACGCCAGGTGCTGCGGTCGCTGTATGATCAGCAGCAAGCGGCATTTGCCACCGATCGGGACACCACGGGTGAATTCCTGCAAGTCGGCGACCATCGCGCGGACGAGGACAGCGATCCCGCCGAATTGGCGGCGCTGACCGTCGTGGCTCAAACGCTGCTGAATTACGACGAAACCGTGATGAAACGATAATGAAGGATTCTGTCATGAACCCGCAAGACCGGATGACTCGGCGGCACTTCTTCGCCCGCACACAACTAGGGCTGGGTACCGCAGCGCTGGCTCATCTGCTGGCAACCGACTCGGCCGCAGCGGCCTGGGACGCCGTCGACGGCCAAGGCGGCGTGATGCGGCACTTCCACCATCCGCCTCGAGCCAAACGCGTGATCTATCTGTTCATGAGCGGCGGGCCGTCCCAGATGGATCTGTTCGATTATAAGCCGCTGCTGAACGAACAGAACGGCCAGGAATTGCCCGATTCGGTTCGGCGCGGCCAGCGTCTGACCGGGATGTCCGGCAATCAGGCCACGTTGCCGATGGCCGGTTCGATCTTCAAGTTCCAGCAGCACGGCCAGTCGGGCGCGTGGCTCAGTGAACTCTTGCCCCATACGGCTCGCTGCGCCGATGACCTCTGTTTCATCAAGAGCCTGCACACCGAAGCCATCAACCACGATCCGGCCATCACCTTTTTTCAGACCGGGTCGCAGATCGCCGGTCGGCCGTCGATCGGTTCGTGGCTGAGCTACGGTTTGGGAACGACCAACGAGAATCTGCCCGCGTTTTGCGTCCTGGTCACCAAGGACAAGAGCGGCCAGCCTCTGTACGCGCGACTGTGGGGCAGTGGGTTTTTGGCATCGGGCCATCAGGGCGTCCAGTTCCGGCCGGGCCGCGACCCCGTGCTGTACCTGGGCAATCCGCCGGGCATTTCCCAAACCAGCCGCCGTCAGATGCTGGACCATCTGCAGCAGTTGCATCAGCTTCAGTACGATCGCATATTGGATCCGGCCATCGAGGAACGTATCGGTCAGTACGAGATGGCGTACCGCATGCAAACGTCCGTGCCCGATGTGACCGATCTTTCGGACGAACCCGAGCACATCTTCGAATTGTACGGGCCGGACAGCCGCAACCCGGGCACCTTCGCCGCCAATTGCCTGCTGGCGCGACGATTGGCTGAACGCGATGTGCGGTTCATCCAGTTGTTCCACCAGGACTGGGACCACCACGGCGGGTTGCCGGCCGGCATTCGCCGAGAGTGCCAGCAAACCGATCAGCCGTGCGCCGCCTTGATCCAGGACCTGAAGCAGCGCGGCATGCTGGACGACACGCTGGTCGTCTGGGGCGGCGAGTTCGGACGCACCGCGTACAGTCAGGGCAAGCTGACCGCGACCAACTACGGCCGCGATCATCACCCGCGCTGCTTCACCATGTGGCTGGCAGGCGGCGGCGTCCGAGCAGGCACGACCTACGGCCAGACGGATGATTTCAGCTACAACATCACCAGCGATCCGGTCCACGTGCACGATCTGCACGCCACGATCCTGCATCTGTTGGGGATCGACCACGAACGCTTGACCTACCGGCACCAAGGCCGCCGACACCGATTGACCGATGTCCACGGCGAGATCATCGACGGACTACTGGCCTAAGCTTCGTCAGCAATGGGGGCCGGGCGCATTCACGTCGGACCCGCGTTCCAGATGCGCACGGTTCATCTTGGCTGCCGGATACCAGATACTTACCGCACGAGCTGAAGGTCAGCACGTGGATCGGGGCTGAATGCCGCATCCAACAGGCCCTATCGGGTTCCCAACCCAGGCGACGCGTAGCGGACATCGATCCGTGGGCGACCGGTAGCAAGATCGAACATCTTCAACTCGGCGTGCGGACGAACGAGGAACGTGAACGCAATCTGCTGGCCATCCACGCTCAGGGCCGCTCCGGAAGACACTGGTGGGATGATGGAAATCGATTGTTTGGTACGAGCATCGAGGATGTGGACGGCGTGGGGCGTACAGTAGGTCAGGCGATCTGCCGATTCATCGCCTTGTACCTGATCGGCCAACGCTCGCACCTCGCTTTTTGCGATCTCCGAACGGTACAGGCGAGCGGCGGATTAGCGGGGATGCCGTGTGACGAATGCCTAATCGTCCAACCTGTCGAATTGATCGATGAGGCTGGTAGGCGAGGGGGACATTTCGTGCCGGCGGGACAGTCATGCCCCTTTCGATCTACGATGATATCCACGACGATGATCGGCTGGGATCGGCAAGACAGCCCTGGGGCACAGCTCAGAATCGCGGAATCGGCGCAATTTGGGTAACGGTGGCAAAAAGGAGGTAAGCCGCTGGCACTGCTAGCAGCCGTCGGGGAAAGGTGGGCGAACCGAATCCACGATAGCAAAATCGGCGTAGCATCAATGCTTTCACTTGGTTAGACTGAGGCGTACACCGTGGGATATTCTAAGACGAATGCCCTGCTATCCATCCCCCTTGGTTTCACAAACATAAGTCGCCTGAGAGCGCACGGAGGTGCTCGATGTCGGGAGAATCCATCGCCTTTCTTCATGCTTCCGACTTGCATCTGGAACAGCCGCCGCATGGGATGCCCGAGGTGCCGGATCATCTTCGAAAGATTCTGGCGGAAGCCCCCATCCAGGCGGCCGCGCGTGTCTTTGAAACGGCCATTTTAGAAAACGTCGATTTTATTCTGCTGGCCGGTGATGTGATCGACCCGCCCACCGCGGGGGCGCGACAACTGGCGTTCTTGATGGAACAGTTCGATCTGCTACGCGAACAGCGGATCGCCGTCTATTGGATCGGAGGCCAGATCGACGGCCCGGATCATTGGCCCGAGGAATTGGCCTTGCCCGATAATGTCCATCGGTTCCCTCGAGGGCAGGTGCATCAAAGTTTATTCCGTCGCAACGATCATCCCATCGCCTCGATCATCGGGATCAGCGCCGGAAGCGACTCGCTGGTGGACGCCAGCGTTTTCCGCGTCGAGCCCAGCGATCGGTTTACGGTCGCCATGGCCTATGGTCGCGCAGAAGCCAGTTCGTTAGCGGCGTACAAACAGATCGATTACTGGGCGCTGGGTGGTCTGCATCAATCCAAGACTTTGTTCCAATCGCCTCAAACAGCGGTCTACCCGGGCAGCCCCCAGGGACGATCGTTGAGTGACACGGGCGTGCATGGCTGTACGCTGGCGCGGGTCGAACGAGGCCGCACGGCACAGACCCAATTCATGCCCACCGACAACGTGCGGTGGTACCGGGAATCGATCGAGGCGACCGAGGGGACGCACCGCAATGACTTGCAGCGCAGCCTGCGCGACCGCATGCAGCGGATCGTGGCCCAAGCCGGCTCGAGCAGCATCCTGGTCGCTTGGCAGATCGAGACGGAGGGGATGTTGGCCAGCCAGTTGCGAGGTGGTTTGGATCACGAGTTGCTGGATTGGCTGCGGACCGAATTCGGCCGAGCTCAACCGGCTGTCTGGACGACGGAGCTGACGGTTGCATCGTCGGCCGAATTGCCGGAGGAGAGTTACGAAGAGGATACGATTTTGGGGGACTTTTTGCGAGCCGT
>SKVE01000040.1 GCA_007129635.1 Planctomycetaceae bacterium | reverse complement strand
CTCGTAGAACGACTCACAGTCGTCGGCGGCAGCGTTGGCCTTGGCACAGGCATCTCGGGTCGTGAGGTACGTGAAAAAATCCATGGTCCTGCCTCGCTACGTGACATTTTGGCTGCTCAGGTGTCGACTGGCAAGCGGAATGGGGATCCACGGGTCGGCGGGGAACCAATGTCGCGAATCAGATGCTGTCAGTCAAACCACACATGAACGGCCACCGTGTTGCCATTCTCGACCATCGGCAGCGTTGCCCAGACTCTGATCTGCTGGTTCTCTTTCAGCCACCGAATGACGAGTCATGCCAAGTTAGCTTCCCGGGCATAACACCGATTATGACAACCATTTCGTCCGGATTGGAGAACGTCTTGCGAGTGTGAATTGGCAGACCGGATCTAATGAAGCGGACAGGTTCCTCAGAACTTCGCACTGGGAAATCGGCAGACGGGACCAGAAATAGTACCGTCCGGTCCGAAAACCGAGCGTTTCGTACTGAAACAGCGTTAGAGGGTCCGTAACCCGGTTCCACTTTTCGGCCCCTGGTCCGTGGATTTCTGTACGGATTGGCGTTTTTTTTCGGTACCGATGGGGCTGGTTTAGGTACGCACAGCCCCCATTCTTGTCTTCGCATATCCAATTCCGGTTGCGCGGAAGCTGCCCGTGTCGTCTTTCTGGCGTTTTCCGAGACTAGGCCGTCTCGCCAAGTCTTGGCATCTTATTTTGTATAGCTCTACGCACCCCGCACACCCTACACGGCATCCCGATCTTCGGAACAGCCCCACAGAGGCTGATGCATGGCTTTTCACGGCACAGGAGATCTCAGGAAGAACGGCACCAACGAATGGTGTCACTCTCCCCAATAGAGTGTAATGAGAAAGGATTCCTGAAGTTTCAGGGTTCCAGGACTTGACCCTTTGCCGTCCCAATCGTAACACCGACCGTATCACGGCAGTTACGGGGCAAATCGCATCACAAAGAAAGCCTCGTAAGTCGTTGACTCACAAGGCTTTACAAGTCGGGGCGACTAGATTTGAACTAGCGACCTCTGCGTCCCGAACGCAGCGCTCTATCCAGGCTGAGCTACGCCCCGTGCTGGTTGATGTTGGCCTTATCTTAATCGATTCCATGGTGGGGTCAACGGCACCATGGGCACGATTCTTTGGTCTGTTTTCGGATGTCGGTGGATTCGAATCAAGCCTCGATGGGTGATTTCCGCGATTTCTACACAACCGCGACCTTTTGTTCCAGACACCTTGGCAGTAGACTCGGTTCGTGATGGCAAAAAATCGGCGGGCAAAACGTGGTGCAAATCAGCAGGCCAAGCGGCCAGATGCCGCTTCGGCCGATAGTAAATCACGGCAAAAGCCAGATCTGGAATCTAATGGCCTGACAAAACCCCCTGGTGGAGGTGTTTTTGCTCGGCAAAAAAATCAAGGGGCGGCGGCTTCGATGCGAGCGGACCAGGCGGAACGTTTTCGACGGATCGGTTTGGGAAGTTTGACCGCATTGCTGGTCGCGGCGCCGTTGATCCCCAGCGAATCGTTGGGAGAAATCGCGACTGGATCTGTCCTTACGCTGGCCGCCGCGACGCTGGCCGCCGCTTCGCTGGCGGGGTGCGTTCTGTTCAGGAACCGGTCTTTGCGGCTAGACTGGCCCGACCTGTTGGTGGTTTTGCTTTTGGCCGTCGTGGTCGTCAGCGCTTGGTGGATGGCGGGCGTGGGCAATGTTCGAGCGACGATCAATGCGGCGTGGCAATGGGTGAATTTCGGGTTGCTGTATCTGCTGGCCAGGCAGTTGGTGGTAACCGGCGTCGAGCGGCGGGCACTGTGTCTGGTGATGATCGCCTTGGCAACAGGCTTGTCGGCCCTGGCCGCTCACCAAGTCTTCGTCACGATGCCTCGATTGGTCGCCAGGTATCACGAAGATCCCGCGACGGTCTTGCGAGAAGCCGGCGTCGATGCTCCCGCCGATTCGCCGGAACGTCGTTTGTTCCGAGATCGGCTGGAGAGCATTCAGCCGACGGCCACCTTTGCGCTGACCAATTCGTTGGCCGGATTCGTCACCCCGTGGCTGATCTTGACCGTGGGCGTGGCTGGTCAGTTGTGGCAGGGGTGTCCGGAACGCAAGAAGCAGTGGATCATATCCCTGCTCTGCTGCTTGGCGCTGGGCTTCTGCATCCTGTTGACTCGCAGCCGGACGGCAACGCTGGCCAGCGTTCTGGGGTTGGTCACTTTGGGTTGGTGGCATTTTCGCGGAACTCATCGATTGGACTGGCGAGTTCTGACGGCGGTTTCGGTGTTGTTCCTTTTGCTGGTGCTAGGTGTTACGGTCGCCGGCGTTTTCGATTGGTTGGTCGTCATCGAGGCTCCCAAGTCGCTGTTGTATCGCGTGGAGTATTGGCAATCGACCTTGGCGATGATCGCCGATCATCCCTGGCTGGGTTGCGGTCCGGGGAATTTCCAGCAGTACTATCCGTTTTACAAGTTACCCGAGGCCAGTGAGACAATCGCCGATCCCCACAATTTCCTGCTGGAGGTCTGGTCCACGATCGGCACACCGGGCATGCTGATCTTCGTCGTGTTTCTGGCGCTGGTGATCGGGCGATCTGTTTCGACGGGAGCGTCCATCCAGCACACTGCGTCGGAACATGCCGCAACGGAGCCCACCTGCAGGGCGCTCTGGATCGGCGGACTGACCGGTGCCTTGGCTTCCTTGCCGATCGGTATGGCGGTCGGTTTTCCTCCATCGCT
>SKVE01000095.1 GCA_007129635.1 Planctomycetaceae bacterium | reverse complement strand
TACGGAAACCAACGAAACACGCTTTCGATTTCATCGTCTCTCTCCCGATTTTCGTCAGGTGTTGGGCTCCCTTGTCCGATCGCGACTTGGTACATCTTCATCGCGAGGGTGTGCTTTGGCGACGACGAACCAGTCGATCTCGGGCACGAACTGGTCGCCATCGAAGCTCAATCGAGCCAGCACAGGGGGGACGCAATGGGCGACCAATTGGTCGTAGTTGCTTTCGATACTCGGGTCCTCGCACGCATCGCGGCCCAGTTCGTTCAGGACGATCCCGGCGATGGGCAAGCCGTCCCGGAACGTGGCGGCGGTGATCAGGGTCTGAAGCGTCTGGTTGATCACCCCCAGCACGTTGGGCGCGACGACGATCAGCGGAAAACCGCAGTCTTCGGCCAGATCGGCCACATAATCTTCGTCGCTGAGCGGCGACATCAGGCCGCCAGCCCCCTCGACCAACACGATCTCCGATCGATCCTTCCAGAAGTCCAGTCCGGAACGCAGGGCGGCGGCATCCACCTTGCGTCCTTCGGCACGAGCGGCCAAGGGGGGCGCCAACGGAGCTAAAAACCGTTGCGGACAGACTTGCTGGCAATCACCCGGTCGGCCGGCAGCCTGCCACAGCAGTTCGGCGTCTTCGGCGATCGTCTGGCCGTCCTGAACCGTGCAGCCGCTGGCCGCCGGTTTGTAAACGCCCACGCGATAGCCCGCATGGACCAGCCACCTGGCGATCCGACAAGCTACCTGTGTTTTCCCGACGCCTGTGTCGGTACCGGTGATAAACAACCCTGGGATGGATGCATTGGTCATGCAGCCATTCTAAGCGTTCAGTACCTCTTCGCCAAGATACATCTGCAGGATCTGCCCTTGGACTTTGATGGCGCGGATCAGGACCCAGATCTGGTCGGCATCGAATTTCTTCGGGTCGGATCGCACCAGATTTTCCAGTTCTTCGGTCATCGCCGCATGCTGATCGGCCGTGGCCTGCATCCGCAGATGGATCTTTTTCCAATTTCGAGCCAGCACGCCGTCGTCGGCCAATTGGTCGATATCTTGGATGCTGTTGGCCAACAGCAAGCACAATCGGGCGACGTCACGCAAGGCCGCTTGAGGCTGAAGGCGTTCGATTCGGTGAGCGAGTTCGTGGCAGTTCATGGCCGGACCTGTGGGCAAGACTTACGGTTTTCCCCATCGACGAACGATCGAGACAACCAAGTCTAGGTTGCGATTGGGGCACGGCGCATGACTGTGCCGATTTCCCAACGCAGATCGATCAGGTGATCCGAGCCGGTTGAGGGAATTCGAGCGTAAATTTGGTGCCGCAGTCCAGTTCGCTCTGCACGCTGATCAGCCCCCCATGAGCTTCGATGATCTTGCGAGCGGTGGGCAGGCCAAGGCCCGAACCACCATTCTTGGTTGAATAGAAGGCCTCGAACATCTTGATCGCGGTTTGTGTGTCCATCCCACAACCGGTGTCGATCAGATCCAAGGCCACACCATTGCGAGTCAATCGAGTGCGAGCGACCAATTCCCCGCCGTCGGGCATGGCTTCGATCGAATTCTTCACCAGATTGACCAGTGCGGCATGCAGGGTCTGCTCGTCCAGCCTGATGCTGGGCAGGACGGGGTCCAGGTACCGGATGAATTCGATCCCGTTCTTGGTAGCCTGGTGCTCGAACATATCCAGCACGCGGGCGATGATTTCGTTCAGGCTTCCGGGCAAGAGTTTTAGATCGCGTAGCCGAGCAAACTTCAAAAAGTCTTGCAACAGATTCTGCAGCCGCTCGCACTGCTTTTGTACCGTCTCGATCTTGGTAAGCGCCCGCCGCTGCTGCGGGGTATCGGCGTTCGCAAAATCCTCGGCCAGCAGGTCCATGTTCATGCTGATGACCGACAGTGGATTCTTAATTTCGTGAGCCAGCGATCCGGCCAATTCGGCCAATTCGTTGTACTGAACTCGCAATCGCTGCTCGATGTCCTCAGGAAAAATCTGCGTGTCCGACATGCCATCATGCTCCGTGCCAGTCCAGTCCCACATCCAGCGAGATCGCGGAATGCGTCAGGGCTCCGACGCTGATCCGATCGACTCCCGTCGCCGCGATCGCCGCGACGGTGTCCAGATGGACACCGCCGGAAGCTTCCAGTTGGATCTCCGCCCCGAGCGCATCTCGACGCGCTACCGCCTGGGCCAATTGATCGATCGACATGTTGTCCAGCAGCACCAGATCCGGAGCCATCGGCAGCACCGACTCGAATTGTTCCAGCGTATCCACTTCCACCTCGATCACCATCCGGTCCGCTTCGTCTGCGGGGTGCGTCCGCTCCAAAAAAGTACGCACCCGGCGTACCGCTTCGGCCGGCCCCAGCCCCGACAAGGCCAAGTGGTTGTCTTTAATCAAGACGGCGTCGAACAGGCCCGTGCGGTGATTGCATCCGCCACCGCAGCGAACAGCATACTTTTCTAAACGCCGCCAACCGGGGGTGGTTTTGCGAGTGTCGTAGATCCGAGCCTTCGTATCGGCAACGGCCGAGACGTAACGGCGGGTCAGCGTCGCGATCCCCGACAATCGCCCGATCAGATTCAACAACAAACGTTCGGCCGTCAACAGATCGCGCACGGCACCACCCAAGCGAGCCAGCATCTGGTCCGCCCAGACGATCTGCCCGTCCGTCAGCAACGGCTCCCAATCGGCAATGATCTCCATCTCGTCCAAAACCACCGGGACGGCTTGCAATCCGGCGATCACC
>SKVE01000795.1 GCA_007129635.1 Planctomycetaceae bacterium | reverse complement strand
GACCGTTTCTTCGAACGCATCGGCATCGATTTCGACTTCAACATCGAAGATAACTCGGGGCAGATCGCCGGTCAAAACCCGATCATCCGGGACCGGAGCCGCAGTACGTCCTTCGGTCTGGACCCGACGGGTGCGCCGACGGTCGATTTCGACTACCAATTCCGCCAGAACAGCTTCGGATCGACGCTGCCACAGTTCGGTGGATTCGACGCTTCGACCGCCGCCGATTTCGGTTTCGCGATCCTCAGCGATATCGAGGTCTTCTTCCTGCTGCAAGCCTCGCAGGGCGATGATCGCACCAATGTGTTGCAGGCTCCGAAGGTCACGCTGTTCAACGGCCAGATGGGATTTGTCAACGACACCTCGCAGCGGCCGTTCGTCACCAGCGTGATCCCGGTCGTCGGCGACTTTGCCGCCGCCCACCAACCGGTGGTTGTGGTGCTGAGCGAAGGAACGTCGCTCAGCGTCCAAGCGGTCGTTTCGCCGGATCGCCGCTTTGTGCGGTTGACGCTGCTGCCGATGTTCAGCTCGATCGGCAACGTCGATACGTTCACCTTCACCGGTTCCCGGACTTCAGATTCCGGTACCAATGTGGCGGATCCTTCTGACGAAGGCAGTACGGTTCGCGACAACCAACGCGACATCATCTCGGGTACCACGGTCCAGTTGCCCACGTTCAACATGACAACGGTTTCGACCACCGTCAGTGTTCCGGACGGCGGCACGGTGCTGTTGGGTGGGATCAAACGGTTGAGCGAAGGGCGCAACGAACGGGGCGTTCCGATGCTCAGCAAGCTGCCCTACATCAACCGGTTGTTCCGCAACGTCGGCATCGGCCGCGATACGCAGAGTCTGATGATGATGGTCACGCCGCGAATCATCATCCAGGAAGAAGAGGAGTTGCTGCAGACCGGTTTCGAGCAACCCTAGCACGATCGATCTTGCCCTCCTTCTGACCGTCCCGTCCTCGAATTTCGAAGACGGGACGGTTTTTTGTTTCTTGGGCGTTGTTTTAACCGCAGGCGATGTTTCCGTTGCTGGTGACGTAAGGGCCGGGGCCATCATGCCGTCTTGTCCAGCGTCTGCGGAGTCCTCATAATCATGTTCGCCTTCGTGGCTGGCCTGGGCAGCTTTGGCTGTGCCGTGTACGCCCGCAGGATGGCTCGATCTCGACTGCTTTCACACTATCCAAAACTCAGGGGATCTACGATGACTGAATCGACGAAGAAGGGTTCTTCGCGGCGCCAATTCCTGGGCACTACCGGCCGGATCGCAGCGGCGACCACGTTGGCTGGGTTCTCACTGCCTCATGTCCACGCCGGCGAAGACAATACCTTGCAAGTGGCGCTGATCGGATGCGGAGGACGCGGAACCGGGGCGGTGGCCAATGCGATGAATGCCAAGCAGGGGCCGTTGAAACTGGTGGCGATGAACGATGTCTTCGGCCACCGGTTGCAGGCCAGCCTGAATAACTTGAAGAATCAATTCGGAGACCGAATCGACGTCCCGGAAGACCGCCAATTCGTCGAATTCGACGGGTACCGGAAAGCCACCGAGTGCCTGAAGCCGGGCGATATCGTGATCTCGGCCACGCCGCCCGCTTTCCGCTGGGCCCATTTTGAAGACGCGGTCAAGAAAGGGTTGCACATCTTCATGGAAAAACCGCTGACCGCCGACGGTCCCACGTCGCGGCGAATGCTGGCGACCGCCGAACAGGCAAACGAAAAGAACCTGAAAGTCGGTGTCGGCCTGATGTCTCGCCACAGTCGTGCGATGCAGGAATTGCACCAGCGGATCCAGGACGGCGAGATCGGGGACATCATCTCCATGCGAGGTTATCGAATGCACGGACCGATCGGGTCGGTGTTCTCCGAACGCTGGCCGGGCACGCCCAGCGAACTGTTGTGGCAGATCCAACGGTTCCACAGCTTTTTGTGGGCCAGCGGGGGCGGGTTCAGTGACTTTAACATCCATATCATCGATCACCTGTGCTGGATGAAAAACGCCTGGCCGATCAAAGCACAAGCCGTCGGCGGACGCCACTTCCGGGGCGATTACGTCGACCAAAACTTCGATTCGTATTCGGTCGAGTACGTTTTCGAGGACGGTTCGCGGATGCACATGGACGGTCGCTGCATGAGCGGTGGGCATCAGATCTATTCCAGTTACGTGCATGGAAGCAAGGGCAGCGCGATCGCCTCGAATCGCGGAGACTGCGGCCTGCCGTCCAGAACTTTTTCGGGCCAGAACCCCGATTCCGAGCATCAGTTGTGGGCATCGGAAGTACCCCAGGATCAGCGGAACCCGTACGACAACGAATGGAACGCCTTGGTGGATGCGATCCGCGATGACTTGCCATTCAACGAGGCCGAGAGTGGCGTGTATGCCAGCCTGGTAACCTCGATGGGACGCAAGGCGGCTCATACCGCCCGCGAGATCACCCTGGAAGCCATGCTGGAGGACGAGCACGAGTACGCACCAGGCCTGGACCAGTGGACGATGGAATCGCCGCCACCCCTGGAATCGGACGACCAGGGTCGGTACCCCATCCCAATCCCCGGATTGCTCGGTGACCGAGAATTCTAACCCGGGGATGATTCGAAACCCGAAGCGTCACGTTGGAGTTCACGATTCATCGTGCCGCGTGCTGGAGTTCACGATTCATCGTGCCGCGTGCTGGAGTTCACGATTCATCGTGCCGCGTGCTGGAGTTCACGATTCATCGTGCCGCGTGCTGGAGTTCACGAT
>SKVE01000979.1 GCA_007129635.1 Planctomycetaceae bacterium | reverse complement strand
CTTTCGCTGGCGGATTTTCGCGAGGTGGGCAATACCTTCCAAACGGCCGGGACGGCTGATCCTCAAGCCGTGGAAACCCGCCGGGACCTCACCGAATCACCCAGGGCGCCCTACAAGTTGTTCAACGGCGCCGATGCCGATTCCATCATCGATGGCGCCATGGCGTACAGTTTTGTGGATGGCGTCTTTTTGGCTCACGACTTGGACCAGAGTGGCGTTTCCGAGCACGGAACCAGTCCTCTGCAGCCGGTATCCAGCGTACTGCGTTGGGATGCCCAAATGACGATGCGAGTTCCTACCGGACTGGGCGGCCACACACGTTTGTTTGCCAGGGCGGGCGACACTTTCTACGGCCGTGCTGGCGAGAGCATCGTAGCGTTGAAGCTGACCCACGGCATCCCGGCCGTCCAGGTGGCTTGGAAGCACGAGCTTGCCTCGCGTCCAACGTCCGTGATCCCGGCTGAGGGCCGTCTGTTCGCCGTTCTGGAAGACGGCAAGCTGCTGTGCTTTGGCGAAGGTCCCCATCGGGGAATCCAAACGACGAAAGCCGAGATCGCCCCCGTGAGCCCTTTGGTTTTGGAATCGCTGCACGCCGTGGACGTTCCGAACGACGGCTTCTTCGTCGCGCTCGGCGGGCTGAATCCGGCGGAGACGGAATACCTGGTTCAGGAGACCGATCTGCGGATGATCGTGGTTTCTGCCGATGACGACATGCACGACAGCGAGCGTCGGCGTCTTGCCGCTGCGGGAACGTACGGCAGCCGCGTGGAACGTTTCGCTGGTGATCCGTTAGCATTCCGTCTTCCCCATTATATCGCCTGCCTGTTGTGGTTGCGGGGCGATGTCCTGGAACCGCCTACCGCGGCCCAGTTGCGGCAGACGTGGGAGGCGGTGCGACCTTTTGGCGGCAGGCTGCGTTTCACCGGCACCGCGACGCAAACCACGCGGTTTGCCGAACTGGCCAACACGGCCGAGTTATCCGGCGCAGAGATCGCCGTGGATGATCGTGGTGTCACCCTGTCACGGATTGGCGGTCCCGAGGGCGCGGCGGATTGGACGCATGAGACAGCCGATGCCGCCAGAAGCTTCTTTTCGCAGGACACGGCCGTGCGGCCCCCCTTAACGCCCCTGTGGTTTGGTGACGGTCCCGGCTATGGGTTCATCAAGCACAAGGATTATGGGATCGGAGTCAAGCCTCAGGTGGTCGAGGGCCGGGTCGTCGCTTTGCAACAGCACACCCAGACGCTGTTCGCCTACGACGTCTACACCGGTCGTGTGCTCTGGCGGACGCGTGGCGAGGGCGATGACGCCGGCTTTATCACGCGTCATGTGGCTCTTTCCGATGGAGTTTACGCGGCGGGAAATGGCCTGTGCGTGGTCTTCGATCCGGACACGGGCGATGTCTTGCGGCGGATGCAGTATGCAACGGGCGAGAACCAGCCCACCAGAGCGTCCGGGATCGTGGTATCCGATGATTCGATTCTGATCGCTGCTTCCGTGTTCGAGGGGGTGCGAGCGATCGAACAGGGCCTGTGGGATGCCGAAGTGCTGATCTGTCTGGATCGGAAGACCGGCCAGCATCGTTGGAGTCGGCAATCCGATCAGCGTTTCAACATCAAGGCGTTAGCGATCGGCGACGGCAAGGTTTTCGCCACCGATTCGATGTCGCCCTTGGCCATCGATCGTTGGCAGCGGCGCGGAGGTGATTTGAACGAATGCCCGTCACTGGTCAAGGCATGGGATGAAGCCAGCGGTCAGCAACTCTGGTCGTACCAGTACACGGCCGCCTATCGCCAGCACGGTGCTTCGGGCTGGACCACCGTACGCGGTACGGACGATTGGCTCGGCTATGTCCAGGCATCGGGGCGACTGCTGGTTGGACGCGCTGGCAGCACGGCCTTGCTGGATGGCGACCATGGTCATCCGGTGTGGGAAAAATCGTTGGCCCTTGTCCAACCGGTGGTCATCTTGGGCGATCGCATGATCGACCAGCGTGCCCGCATGTTCGACATCGCCAGCGGCGAGCAAACGGGCAGCGGTTTCTTTCAACGGGGTGGCTGCAACTATGCCGTGGCCAACCAGTTCCTGACCTTCCAAAGAGATCGAACCATCAGTTATGCCGACCTGGAAACGGGCGAGCAGAGCTTTCTTCGCAACATCCGCTCCGGATGCAGCAACAGCCTGGTCGCTGCCTCAGGCATCCTTAACATACCCCAGTACACCGAGCACTGCGTTTGCAATTATCCCATCCAGACTACCACGGCCTGGATTCATGATCCCGAAGCGGCCGATTGGGGGCCGCGCGATACGGTGACGCTCGAACCGGTAGCGATCGCGATCCTGCCCCGTTTGACGCCGGACGAGGCCAGGCGAATGCATCACTTCGAAAGACGCTTTGTGGTCAACGATGCAGAACAAGCCGCAGCACACCTGATCGCGCACTGGGATTTCGAGGGCCTGGAAGAGGGGGCTGTGGTTGCCACCGATCGGTCGGGGCACGGGGCCGACAGCCGCCTGGCCAATGCCAAGTTCACGGAGGCGGGCGATCGCACGGCATTGCGCTGCGGTGGGGACCAGGCCAAAACGGTCGCTCGAGCGACGCTCAATCCCCACGGACTGGTGCAGGACGCGGTCACGATCGCCGCATGGGTCCGACTGGACGATTCGCAACATTACACGCATGGAAACAGCGGCATCGTCGAATCGCCTCAGCATTACCGTCTGATGGTGCGTGAAAATCAACCTCCGTAT
>SKVE01000349.1 GCA_007129635.1 Planctomycetaceae bacterium | reverse complement strand
GCGGACAATGATCCAGCGTCCGCGGACCGATGGACGGCTGGTCGTCGATCCGGGCGCCGTCGTCAAGCTTCAGGCTTCCAGGATCGAGGCCAAGTTCGGTTCGTATCTGATCGCTGAAGGCATCGGCGGATACGAAGTGATCTTCACGTCGCGCCAGGACGACCGTTACGGCGCGGGCGGGACGTTCGACACCAACGACGACGTCAGGTATGCCACCGACGGCAACCCGAACACGACGCCGTCCGCGCCCCAGCCCGGCAACTGGGGTGGCATCTACGTGGGTCCGATGGGCTCGATCAGCATGGACCAGGCGCTGGTCAGCTACGCGGGCGGCGTGACCGCGCTCGGCGGTAGCTTCTCGGGTTTCAACGCGGTGGAATTGCATCAGCCGAAATTGGCCCGGATCACCAACAGCAAGCTGGAACGGAACGCCAGCGGAATGGGCGGACAGTTGGGCGGCAACCGGGACGGATACCTGTCCCACGAGGCCGCGACGATCTTCGTCCGAGGCGCCCATCCGATCATCGTCAACAACGTGATCCGCGATAACACCAACGCGACTCCAGGATCGCCGTTCCCGGTCATCAGCATCAACGTCAACTCGCTGGGGCATGAGACGCGGCTGGACCACGGGCGGGCCCGCGGTCCGGCGGAGCCCTTCAGCCAGTTCGTGGAAAACCAGGGACCCCTGGTGCGTCTGAACCAACTGGACGGCAATCAGATCAACGGGATGGCAATCCGTGGCGAGACGCTGCAGACCGCAGTGGTCTGGGATGACACGGACATCGTGCACGTGATGAACAACACGCGGGTTTTCGTCCCGGACTTCCACACCTACGGCGGCTTGCTGCTGAAGAGCAACCCTACGGAGAGTCTGGTGATCAAGCTGCAAGGAAACGCCGGTTTCGTTTCCACGGGGCGTCCTTTGGACATCGTGGACCGGATCGGCGGCATCCTCCAGGTCGCTGGGCAGCCCGGATTCCCCGTGGTGTTCACCTCGTTGGCCGACGATTCGATCGGCGCGGGATTCACCCCTTTGGGCGCTGCCCAACGGGACACTAACGGCAACGGTCCCAGCACCGGTGCGCCGGGCCAGTGGAACGGGATCCTGATCGATCAGTACAGCCACGACCGCAACGTCGAGGTCATTTTGGAGCGGGAGTCCCCAGACTTGGCGGCGCCAGGTGACAACGCTACCCCTGCCTCAGCCCAGTTCATCGGTTCGCTGGCGCCCAACGAGAAAGCGGGCGACGAAACCTTGCGTTTGGGCTTTGTGATCAAGGGCTTGTTGAACGTGCCGGCCGACGTCGACGTGTACAGCTTCGATGCCGCAGGCGGCACCGAGATCTGGCTGGATATCGACCACACCACGATGGCGTTGGACAGCGTGGTCGAGTTGATCGATGCCCAGGGGAACGTCCTGGCCCGGTCCGTGAATTCCGCCGCCGAGACGGCCAATCCCGCACTGCTGTACAATGGTGGCTTGCCGGAGAATCACGTGAATCCGCTGCAGAAAAGCCTGGCAGCCTACCAGGCCCGGCACGCCTCCGGGGCCCCCAAAGACCATTGGAGCACCAATCCCCGCGATGCGGGAATGCGAGTGGTATTGCCGGGCGCCGTCGGCAACCGGAATCTGTATCACGTGCGGGTGCGCAGCAACAGCGACGATCTGGACAATCTGAGCGGCGGGCTGACCTCCGGCAACTACGAGTTGCAGATCCGACTGCGCGAGACGGACGAACTGGCTGGATTGACGATCCGTTACGCGGACATTCGCTATTCGACTTATGGGATCCAGGTGCGCGGCATGCCGATTCATTCGCCATTGACGGGTGAAGGCACCGAAGTGAACGTGGGAACGAACACTTCGCCCGGAGCATCTGGCGGCGCACAGGATTTGGGTAATCTGCTGAACTCGGATCGCGCGGCCATCTCCGTTTCCGGTTCCGCAACCAACGCGAGCGATGTGGATTTCTACCGCTTCATGATCCGCTCGGATTCGGTCCAGGCGGGGCCGGGGCCCCCGATGGCCACGGTCTTCGACCTGGACTATGCCGATGGCTTGGGTCGGCCCGATTTCTCGCTGTACGTTTTTGACAGCCAAGGCCGTTTGATCTTGATGGGCCTGGATTCCAACGTTGCCGAAGACCAGCCTGGCCCGGGGCTGGGTGTCGATATGATGGATCTGACTCGCGGTTCCGCCGGGGTCCTGGATCCCTACATCGGCACCGTGCATCTGCCGGCCGGCGAGTATCACGTGGCGGTTACGACGGCCAGCACGATCCCCAGCCAGATGCAGCAATTCCAGATTCCCAATCCGCCCAATCCGCTGGTGCGGGTCGAACCGATCAACTCGATCCGACGCATCGCCGAAGACCGCATCAACACTTCGGGCGGTTCGCAGGTGGCCGGCGGTGCCCCTGCCCAATTGATGAACGATCCGAGTACGCCCGTCTTTGACTCAGTGGTTCCGTACAATCTGGGTGATATCGTTTTGTTTGTGAGCCAGAGTACGGGTTACGCCACCAACACCCGGTCGACCTTGGCGACGGTCAACCCCTTTACCGGATTCCAGACCTCGCGCAACGGCAGCTTCGCGGCTCAGCACCGTGATATCGCGATGCGTCCCGATGGCCAGTTGTTCACGTTTTCCACAGGTCCTTTGAGCGGCACGGCCACGCAAGGCAACATTGGAAACTTCCTGTTCGTCGACACGGGAACCGCGCAGACGACCAACCTGGGCGACGACGGG
>SKVE01000222.1 GCA_007129635.1 Planctomycetaceae bacterium | reverse complement strand
CGGCGGTCCGGTCGAAGGCTCGGGGATCGGGGGCACGGTCAGCGTTTTCTGCCACAGCACGGCGATCTCGCGAGCCACGCCCACGTGTCCCAGACAGTCGGGTCGATTGCTGGTCACCTCCAGATCGATCGCCAGATCGGACGGCAGATCGACCGAATCTTCGTGATTCAACCCGGCCATCGACAAGCGTTCAACCAACTCGTCCGGGGGCATGTCCAACGGGACGTAATCTTTCAGCCAGTTCCAGGAAACGATCATTAGCTTAAAACTGATGGAGGAATCGGACGTCGTTTTTGTAGAACTCTCGGATGTCGTTGATCCGGTGCCGCCTCATGCACAGACGTTCCACGCCCAGCCCGAACGCAAAGCCGATCACTTCTTCCGGATCGTAGCCGACCGCCTGCAAAACGTTCGGATCGACCATCCCCGCGCCGCCGAATTCGATCCATTGGTCGTTCCAGTGGTAATCGACTTCGACACTGGGCTCGGTGAACGGAAAGAACGACGGCCGGAAACGGATGTGCACATCGCCGCCCAAGTAGCTGGCAGCGAACAACCGTAGAACGCTTTTCAAATCGGCCATGGTGACCTGGCGATCGATCAGCAGGCCTTCCATCTGGTGGAACATTGGGTAATGCGTTGCGTCCGCCGTATCGGGCCGATAGACGCGGCCCAGCGAGATGATTCGCACCGGCGGGGGCGTATTTTCCATCACGCGGATCTGTACCGTACTGGTCTGGCTTCGCAGCAGCAGAGGGGTATCGCCCGCCGTCTTTTCCGCCGAACTCAGATAGAAATTGTCCAACGGATCGCGGGCCGGATGTTCCTGGGGGATGTTCAAGGCCTCGAAGTTATGCCACTGGTCCTCGATCTCCGGGCCCTCGGCGGCCGAGAACCCCAGTCGACCCATGATGTCCTTCAGCTCTTCGATCGTTTGGGTGATGGGATGCAGACGTCCGACGCGCAGCGGCGTTCCCGGCAGCGAGTGGTCGAAATGCGCCCCTTGCTGGACCGTCGAACCGCCATCTGCCAACCGCTCGGTGGCCGCCTGAAAAGCGGCTTCGATCTGCTGCTTGACCTGATTGAACCGCATGCCCGCCGAGCGGCGGTCGGCGGGATCGACGCGGCCCATTTGCTTTTGCACCGCTTTCAGCCGGCCCTGCTTCGCCCCCAAGTACTCGACTCGAGTCGCTTCTAGCGAATCCAAGTCGCTGGCCGAGCCGAAAGCCTGATCGGCAGCGGAAGCTAGGTCGTCCAGTTGTTGCAGGAATTCCGCCAGTGCCATGTTCAAGCCGCCAACGTCGCCTTGACCCGCTCGACGATAGCACCGAACCCTGCCGGATCGTTCACCGCCATTTCAGACAGCGTGCGCCGATCCAGTTCGATTCCCGCCTTTTTCAAGCCGCACACGAATTCGCTGTACCGCAACCCGTGTTCGCGGACCGCAGCGTTGATGCGGATAATCCACAGTTTTCGAAAATCTCGCTTGCGAACCCTTCGGTCTCGGTATGCATAAGCACCCGCCCGTACGAGTGTTTCTTTGACCGAACGCAGCAGTTTGCCGCGACCGCCTCGATATCCCTTGGCTCGCTTGAACAGACGTTTTTTCGCCTGGTTACGAGCCGCACCTTTGGTCGTTCTCATCGTTATTCGACTCCCTTACGCCATCAGGCCCCCTTCCGACTCAGAAGGGTGTTATGCGCCCATCGCGTTCGATGTAAAAAGCTGGCTGGATCTTTAGTAGCTGTGGTCCGCCAAAGCCGCGCGGATCGCCTTCTCCATCGGCTTATCCACCACTTTGGTGCCTCGCAGATTCCTCTTCCGCTTGGCGGATACGCGAGTCTGCAGGTGGCTGGTACCAGCCTGGCGATGCTTCGCATGTCCTTTGGCGGTCAAACGAAACCGTTTCTTCGTTCCTTTGTGCGTCTTTTGCTTCGGCATGATCGTGGTCAATCTTCACTGTGGCGAGAATCACTCGTGTGGAAACGCGTCAGTTTACTTGCCAATTTCCAGCAAGGAAAGGGGGATCTTTTCAGAAATCGCGCATTCGAAAAGGTGACAGGTACCTTTTTTCGAGTTGGACGCTTGTTCCCGCAGCCTAATTTGGCTTAGATCGGGTACTGCCACGGTTCGCGGTACTCGCGTCGCAGCAGCCGATTGGCCTCGTCGTCGTCGATGACCTGTTCCTTCTGACCATCCCAGCGGATGCTGCGGCCCAGATTCATGGACAGCACGCCCAGCAGGCTGAGCGTGGTGGCGCGGTGGCCATGTTCGATGTCGCATACCGGTTGCTGGCCGGTCTGGATGCACTGCAGAAAATCAGTCCACAGTTCGGGGATATTTTGGGCGTCAGGTTGGTGCAATCGAGCTGGCACATTGACGGGGTCTCTACCGTTGGCCGGATAGAACGTCGAACCTTCTTGCCAACCGATGTGCAGCGTGCCTTCCTGCCCGTAGAAATAAATGCCGACTCGATGCTTTTCCGCATGGTTGGCCGCGTATCTCCGGTGCTCCCAGACCGCCGTGAACGAATCGAACTCGAAGTGGGCCACCTGCGTATCCGGCGCATCGGCGTTATCTTGCCGGAACCATTTCGCCCCGGTGGACGATACGGATTTGGGCCATTGTTCTTCGCTCCACCACAGGATCTGATCCATCCAGTGGATGCCCCAGTCGCCGAGCGTTCCGTTGGCAAAGTCCATAAAGTGTCGGAAGCCGCGTGGGTGGATCGCGGGGTTAAAGGGCCGCAGCGG
>SKVE01000136.1 GCA_007129635.1 Planctomycetaceae bacterium | reverse complement strand
TTTGGACACGGAACTCTCCTTGTTGCGGTAGGCTAAAGCTGTGTCAGAAAGGGGGCTGGCCATTTGAAGGGAACGTTGAAAACTCGGGAATACTTCGTGCCAAGAGAGGGGATCCCCCACTTTTTTTACGAGGTAACCCAGGTAGCTTCGGGGTGTCAGCCGCATGCCAATAGCAGCACTTGCGTACGCTGGTTTGTTTCTCAGGCAAATCGGTTTACGACCAAGGGGGCTTCGTTAACCTCAGATGATGTTATCGAGGTACAGGGCGGTTGGGAAGGCCATGAAGTGGAGAAGAGCAATCCCACTCGGAGGGACGACTTCTTCCTCAAAATCCGAGCGGTATTTCCCGGAAATGCTAGATGAACCTTTTTTGGCAGAGCCTAGTTTGCGTCTTGGATGGCGTGGTCTCAGTTGTTTTCGACCCTCACCGCTCGCGTCTTCTCCGATCCCGCCCGAATTCCGCAAATGCTGCTAATCGCTAATGAAGCCCTGACCCCAAATGACCCACACTTGTCGATTTGGCTGAGATTTCTGGCTGGGATGGGCCATTTGTGACGATAATGCTCGAGATGCGGCTTCAGCAGTCTGCTAGCATGACTTGACGGAAATGGTTCTTGTGGTTGAACCGAGCCTTAAACAAAGTGGCTGTGTCGCCGCACTGCGGCGGCGTGCGGCGATTTGCTGCGCGGTGCTGGGTGCGTTGGTGATCGCGTGGTGTCGCCCGGGAGTCGCCGATGTGCCGATCAACGGGCACGAGCCGACTCGTCTGCCGCCGATCGAGAGGGTATCCTACGAAATCGAAGTGCTGGAGCAGCCGCCCGCTCTCTTGCCCTACTACGTTGGGTATGACCGGGGCTTCGTGATTGCCAATCATGGCACGGATGGTTTTTCGGCGAACGAATTCCCGTTTGTCATGCGGATGAACAGTTGGTTTCACCTTCGGCACGTACTGTTCGAATCGGACGGTCCCAACCGCGATAAGAATTCGATCACGCTGGAACGCATCCGCCTGGGGTTCAGTGGCCATCTATACTCGCCGGATCTGAAGTATTCGTTGATGCTGGACGGAAATACTGACCAGTCGGTCCAGGTAACTTTTTTGGACTCGTTCGTGACCTACGACCTGGGCCGAGGCGTCTGGGGCTGGGACGCAGGGCAATTGGAGATCCGCGGGGGCAATTGGAAGGTGCCGTTCAGCCGTTCGCGTGAGGAATCAGCTCGCCGGTTTCAGTTCAGTGAACGTACGGTAGCCAATCTGTTCTTCGATATCAGCCGCTCGGTCGGCGTCAGTGTTCTTGGCGAGACAAAGACTTGGGATGTGCCGCTGCGTTTTGAAACCGCGTTATTCAACGGGTTCAATACGGGTCGGGACAGCACCATCTCCGGGGAGGATCTAGACACGAATTTCGCTTGGTCGGCGCGTGCCAGCATGGATCTCTTCAGCGAATTCGGTAACGACGGGGAACCGGACCTCGGCTGGCATCCCTACCCCGCTTTGCGTCTGGGCGGTGGAATGGCTTTTACGACAGTCGACCGGGAAGGCCCGAGCGAATTCACGAGACAACGCGTCGTAAAATCCGGCGAGCGGCTGTCGAATCTGTTGCCCGCCGCCATCAGTGCCTACGACATTTGGCTTGTCACCATCGACGCTCACTGGAAACACCGAGGCTGGTCGCTGATCGCCGAGCATCATTGGCGGCACATCGCGGACTTCCGTGGCGGCACCATTCCCAGCTTGCTGGATCAGGGCTTGGTCTTGCAGACCGGCTACTTCGTGTTGCCCGAGAGACTGGAACTGCTGGCCCGATGGTCGAGGATCGTCGGCGATTCGGGAACGCTTGGCGTCCAAAACCAGTACACGAACGAGATCGCCACAGGCTTGGCCTGGTACATCCGCAGGCACGATGTAAAGTTCAATTGGGACGTTTCCTGGATCGACGGCGTCCCGGTGAACAGCCCGCGGTTGAACCTGCTGCCAGGCGACGAAGGCTGGTTGATGCGGACCCAGTTCCAGTTCGCGTTCTAGTCGGATCGTGGTAACGGGTCGACCCGATACCTGGTAATCGGGATCAGGCGGGTGCGATCAAACCGTGGCGGATGGCACAGCGGACCAGGTCGGCGGTCGAGTTGACGCCCAGGGCAGCCATGATCTGGGCCTTGTGGTTTTCCGCAGTCCGAGAAGAGATGTGCAGGATCTTGGCGACGTCCCTGGCCGAATATCCCTCGGCATATAACTGGAGGACCTCGCGCTGCCGAGGCGTCAGCAGGACCGTTTCGTCCGCTCCGCGCGCAGGCGTTGCTGGAAGACGGTCGAGCAATTCGGCGATCTCGGGCGTCACGTAGGTCCGGCCTTCGAGCACCCTGCGAAGGGCCGTCTTGTGCATGGTCAAAAAGATGACCTTGGCATCACACCCGGAACGCCGGATCTGCTCGACCGCGTCCAGACCATTCAACTGGGGCATGGTGATGTCGGCCACGATGATATCAGGGCGCAGCCGCAAAGCGGCTTCCACGAGCGCCCGGCCAATTTCGACGATTTCGATCAGTTCAAAGTCGGGTTCCAACACGCTGCGCAGCCCTTCGGCGACCATCCGGTGGTCGTCCGCCACCAGGATTCTCGGCCGGTTCATACGTCATTTCCTTTCTCAGTAACCGCGCAGAAATATTGTAGCAGGCACACTCCGTGTGCCGTCCGCAGGTTACGGCACACGGGGTGTGCACCCTGATCGGCAGAATCAGCTGTGTCGCCGCCGCTC
>SKVE01000963.1 GCA_007129635.1 Planctomycetaceae bacterium | reverse complement strand
GAGCCGGTTCCGGTTCGGGAGCCGGTTCCGGCTCGGGTTCAGGTGCCGGCTCGGGTTCGGGTTCTGGAGCCGGTTCGGGTTCTGGAGCCGGTTCGGGTTCCGGAGCCGGTTCGGGTTCCGGAGCCGGTTCGGGTTCCGGAGCCGGTTCGGGTTCCATTTCCTCTTTGGCGGGAGCTGGCCTTTCGGGCTGCTCCTTCGGCTCGTCCACCGGCGTGACTTCTTCCTCGGGCATTTCCGGTTCAGCTTCCGGCATCTCTGGCTCGGGGACTTCCGGCTCGGGGACTTCCGGCTCGGGGACTTCCGGCGGATCGGGGACTTCCAATTCCATGGGATCGATCCAAGGTGCCTTCCACACGTCGCCAGCTTTCTGGATCGGTGTACGGCATGTCATGACCGATCCACATACCGGCACACGCAACGACGGAACGACTCGACATCCACGGTGGACCCGTAACCAGCGGCAGGCCAAAGCCGCATCAACCGACAGCAACAGAATTACTGTCCATACCATAGCCATACGTAACAGACGAAATAGTGACTTTCGCATTGGACGCCTCCTGAGACCTTTCTCAAGGTGTGTGAAAAAGCACCGGATCGGTGGTATTCAGCATCGAGGGGCAGTCAACGCTGAAACCCGGCGATGGCGGGATTACCAGTGCACATTCTAATCTACCCAGTTTTCCTATGCAACCATCTTTCCTTGCGTATCTTCTAAAAACGCCCCAAACATCCAATTTTTCCGAGGCTTCCAGGTCAGTTTTCTTGCCGGGCGTTCCGGTTCTAGGTGTTTCACGCAGTACGCAAGGCATCGCGCACGCTGGCGCAGCCATCACGCCTTCCTAGAACTCTGCCCCAGAGCCGCAAATTATTCGCGCTATTTGGGTCAGGATAAGCTGGAGATGGTGGATTTCTCGATCTTAGCCCACGTGTCGCGAAGCGAGACGATACGATTAAAGACGGGGGCACCTAAACGAGAATCACAGGTATCGACGCAGAAATACCCCAGCCGTTCGAATTGGAATCGCTGACCGGGTTGAGCCGCTGCCAGACTGGGTTCGGCTTGGCATCGTTCTAGGACTTGCAGAGAATTGGGGTTCAAGTAGGTCTTATAGTCTTCGCCCTCGGCCAGATCATCCGGGTCTTGCTTGGTGAACAGACGATCGTACAACCGCACCTGGACTTCGGTGGCATGGGCGACTGAGACCCAGTGGATGACTCCTTTGACTTTCCGGTCCTCCGGCTGTTTGCCCAACGTTTCCCAGTCACACCTGCAGCGTAGTTCGACGATATCACCCGTCGTTGGGTCCTTGACGACCTCCTCACATTTGATGATATACGCATACCTCAAGCGGACTTCACCGCCTGGTTTCAGCCGGAAGAACTTTTTGGGCGCGTCTTCTCGGAAATCGTCTTGTTCGATGTAGACCTCGCGGGAGAACGGGATTTCCCGTGTTCCGCTTCCCGGGTCCTCCGGGTTATTCACCGCTTCCATGAACTCCGTTCGATCCTCGGGATAGTTCACGATCACCACGCGCAGGGGGCGCAGCACGGCCATGACGCGTGGCGCGGTTGCGTTCAAATGATCACGCACGCTGTTTTCCAGCACGGTGACATCGATGGTGCTGTTGAACTTGGCGACCCCGATCCGATCGCAAAAACTACGAATGGCCTCGGGTGTGTATCCCCGCCTTCTCAGCCCACAGAGGGTGGGCAGACGAGGGTCATTCCAGCCATTGACCATTTTCTTCTGCACCAATTCAAGTAGTTTTCGCTTGCTCATCACCGTGTAGGTCAGATTGAGTCGAGCAAATTCGATTTGTTGCGGGTGGTAGATCCCCAGGGTCTCGATGTACCAGTCGTATAAGGGCCGATGATTCTCGAATTCCAACGTGCAGATCGAATGCGTAATCCGCTCGATCGAATCCGATTGGCCATGCGTGAAATCGTACATCGGGTAGATGCACCAGCGGTCCCCGGTGCGGTGATGGTGTGCATGCAAGATGCGGTACATCACCGGATCCCGCAGGTTCAAGTTCGGGTGACTCATTTCGGCCTTGGCGCGCAATGTCCGGCTTCCGTCAGGAAATTCCCCTTCTCGCATGCGTCGAAACAGATCCAGATTCTCGTCGACGCTGCGTTCGCGGTAGGGGCTATTCCGCCCAGGCTGAGTCAAAGTGCCGCGATACTCGCGGATCTGCTCGGCGGTCAGATCGCAGACATACGCCTGACCCGCCTTGATCATCTGCACGGCCCAATCATGGAGTTGTTCGAAATAGTCGGATGCGAAGTATTCGCGGTCTTCCCAGTCGAAGCCCAACCAGCGGACGTCTTCGCGGATCGATTCGACGTACTCCATCTCCTCTTTACAGGGGTTAGTATCATCGAAACGCAGGTTGCATTGTCCCTGGTACTTGGCGGCCAGTCCGAAGTTCAAGCAGATGGATTTCGCGTGCCCGATGTGCAGGTACCCGTTGGGCTCGGGCGGGAACCGGGTGTGCACTCGGCCCTGAAACTTGTCCGACCGCATGTCCTGCTCGATGATCTGTTCAATGAAATTCAATGATCGTCCCACGGCTTTGCTTTCGGGCACCGAGTTACCATTTTCACGTGATGGATCAGAGGATTGGTCGGATGGATGATGGGACATAGGAGCCTTCTCCAGGGCAAACGGAGCCAATTTGTTTTAAGAGGGTGCGGGTGCTAAACGCTGCAGAGCGATGTCGATTCGTTGGACGCACGCTTCGCGTCCCAGGATGGCCAGGGTTTCAAACATTCCGAAACCAACCGCTTTGCCCGTGACGGCGACGCGCACTGCGTGGATGATCTGCCCGATGCCAATCGATTCGTCCTGAATGAACTGTTGCATCAGGTGTTCGACGCCTTCTGCGGTGAAGTCTTCCCATGCTGCCAAGCGCTGGCGAAATCGAGTCAACAGTTCTTGTGCCTGCGGCGGTTTGACCAACCGCTTCTGCCAGGCATTGGGGTCGTAGGAAAGCTGGTCATCGGCAATGAAAAAGTCGTCGTAGTCCAGAATGTCCCCGCCGACCTTGATCCGATCGCCCGCCGCTTCGGCGATCCGCACCACCCGTTGCAGGATCACATCCGAAGGTGCATCGTCTACCAGATTTGCCTGCTGCAGGAAGGGCATGACCAACGCCAGTTTGGCTTGCACCGGTACCGATCGCATGTAACGGTCCTGGAAGGCAACCAGCTTCTGCGGATCGAAACTGGCCGGCCCGCGATTGACGCGTTCCAGCGAAAAACTCTGGATCATCTGGTCGCGTGTGAAGTGCTCGGTGCGATCATCCAGCGACCAGCCCAACAGCAGCAGGTAATTGACCAACGCGTCGGGCAAATAGCCGACTTGACGATAAAAGTCGACGATCACGGGATGGAACGTGTCCGCCGAAACTGCCAGCCCGATCCTTTCGGCGATTTGCTGCCCGTGTTCGAACAGTTTGCGAAAGTCGACGTTCTTCAGATACTGCGCCAGCTTGCGTTTACTGAGCTTCTGCGAACTACCGGGTTCAGCAACATATGGCAAATGGGCAAATTGGGGCGACTGCCAACCCAGGGCGTTGGCAATGAACCATTGCCTGGGCGTGTTGGAAAGATGCTCGACGGCGCGGATTACGTGAGTGATCCCGAAATCATGATCGTCGACGACGCTGGCCAGATGATACAAGCAGGTGCCGTCCGCACGTTGGATGACATGATCCTGTTCGTCGCTCCATTGGAACGCGACATCGCCGCGGATCAAATCGTTGAAGCAGCATTGACCTTCGGTGGGCATCTTCAGCCGAAGCACGGCCGATCGGCCCTCGGATTCGAACTCAGCAGCTTGTCGATCGTCCTGAGCCATCCATCGCCGGCTATATCGAAACGATCGTTTTTCGCGCTCGGCCGCCTGACGCTCGGCTTGGATCTCCTCTGGTCGAGCATAATCCCGATAAGCGAATCCGCTGTGCAACAACTGCTGGGCGGCGTCCCGGTATCGTTCGCCGCGTTGGGATTGGAAATAGGGGCCGCAAGGCCCGCCGACTTCGGGACCTTCGTCCCAGTCGATTCCCAACCAGCGGAATCCGTCCAGGATGGGCTGCAAGGCTTCCTGGACATTGCGCTGCTGATCGGTGTCGTCGATCCTGAGGACGAATTGACCCCCATGTTGGCGGCTGTACAGCCAATTGAACAGGGCGGTACGCACGCCTCCGATGTGCAAATATCCCGTGGGACTGGGAGCGAACCTTGTGCGAACCGTCATGAATCCCTTCCATGCAGACGTCGCGATGCGACAGGGCAACAAAAACGCAGACTAATGCTGATCTGGCAAAATTTAACCATCCACGACAGAACAAGCAAGATGGTTTCACCGTCGCCGTTCAAACCAATCCGACTCGTTTTCTAATCAGCCATTCCGCGGTGATCAGCGCGACGAACAGCAGCGCCCAAAGCGGTGAATTCCAAATGGGCTCGGGAGGCAGCGAATCGATGCGGACCTGGCGGCCGCGAGGCAGATGCTCGGTCAATTCCTGGGCCTCTTCCATGGTGAAGAATCGTCCTTGCGAGACCTTCGCGGCCAATTGCATATCGGCAGCGTCCATTTCCAATCGAGCGAACTCGCCGGGCGGTGCTACGACCGTGAATCGTTGCGAGGGCGGGGTATCAGGCAATGTTGGCACCGCAACCCAGGCTCGATACGCTCCGTCGGCCAGATTGCTGGCCAAGCCCTCGAAGATGCCTCGGCTGGCAGCGTCCCGCCGCAGGGTGATTTGACGTCGCGTGCCAGAATCGTGTTCCAGCATGATTCGCACACCATCGTCGGCCTCCGGGGCCAGACGGTCGTCGAAGAAACGGACTCGCAACCGCACCGTCTCGCCTCGCCGATACTCGACACGGTCCGTCGCCAACTCGACGGCCCGCGTTCCCTCCAACAATTTCGAACGGCTCAAGTACCGGATCAATTGAGTCCAATAACGGGCGTGGTAGCGTTCGGTCTGCGGGTGCCTGGCCCAACGATAGCTCTCGTCGGTCGTGTGCAGGACCACTTTGCCCGCGCCGACAAATTGCATCGCGATCACCGGCAATTCTTCGCCACTGACACTGGTTCGCATCGGCGCCACTGCCAGAACTCGAGCCCCCGGCCGCAGATCAGGTGCGTCCAGCATCCAGTAGATCGGTGGCAGTTCCCGCCAGATCCGCATGCTGTCGGCGATGGTGCGTTCTAATTGCAACGGAGGACTGGCGGAGATGAGCCGGGTGGGCTGAACGCGGATCGGCTGGTCCAGCAGGGCATCGGACGGCGGCAACGAGACCGTTTCGAGTTCGATCGGCATCAGTCTGGCCAGCGGTGTATCGCGGTAGGCCAGTGGCGTGTGCCTTGGTCCGGCCAGCACGACCATGCCGCCCCCACGCTGTTCCACAAATGCCGCGATGTTCTCTTGGACCGACCGGCTGAGCAGCGAAGGATCGACATCGCCGAAGATCAAAACGTCGTACGCAAATAACTGCTCGCGGCTGACGGGAAACACACGTTCGGCCGTCGCATCGATCGCGGCGTACTCCAAATCGGCCTCCTGTAAGACGGTCGTCAACTGGATGGCTTTCTCCTGCCCGTCGCGTTTCAGGACGCGCCCCAAGGCGCTCTTGAGAAAGCGGAAGTCGTAGTTCGGATAGTCCTGGACGTACAGCACCCGCAGGGTTTCATCGCGAACGTTGACTCGCCGAGTCTGGCGGTTATTGTCGGGGTTCGAATCGCCCTCCAGGACATCGACTTCGACCGCATACTCGAATTCTCCCTCGACTTCGGGCCGATGCGACAAACGTAACGATTGGGGTTCGCCATCACGTCCAACTCGTATGGACTGGTCGGCCAGCACGCGACTGCTGTCCGGCCCGTCGATCTGTTTCAACCGAACATTGACTTGACGACCCTCGTAACCCGAACCGCTCAAGCGGAAATCGAAGTTCAACAGATCGCCGACAAAGACGGCCTGGTCGACCAAAAGATCACTGATCCGCAAATCGCGCGGCGGGCGATCATTGCCCAGACCGACCAACAACAATGGGACACCCGTGCGCCGCGAGTACTCGGCCACATCGCCCAGCGTTTGGCCCTCGGTGGTCACACCGTCGGTCAGCACCAGTGCGGCGGCCGTCGGCCGTCCTCGCTGAAATTCAAGGACCTCGCGCAACCCGATCCCCAAACGACTGCTCGTTTCGCGAGCCTCGATGGCCGCGACGGCTGACGCCAGGTCGTCGACTGGCAGCATGTCGGAGGAAGATGCAGGGCGCGGATCGGATGGCGACATGGCCGCAGCCCGTGCGGTCCCACCCAGTTGATACAATTTGACGTGGTAACGCGAGCGCAATTCCCGCAACAGACGCGCATCGTCCTCCAGCAGCAAGAGTTTGGCCAGATTCAGCCGATTCAAGCCGTCCAGCCCCACCCGCTCCAAACGTCGGAGTAACGCGTCGCGCCGCGCCGAATCCTCGTAGACATCTTCCAGAGTCATGCTCTGCGAATCGTCGACCAGCAGTAACAGATCGGGCAGATCGGTACGATGACGATTCAGCAGCCAGCCGTGCATCATGAACAGAACCAGCGCGATCAAAGCGATCCGCAACGCGGCCAACAGCGATTTCAGGACGCGGCCAGCCGAGCCTCGTTCACGAGCATACAGATAGATCACCAGCGCCGCCGCGCCAGCCAGCAGCAGCACCGTGACCGAAGGCGCCCAAGGCCAGGTGTGGGACCGAGTCACCTCGACGCCCGGTTCCCCGGTGGGGACGAAGAAATCGCTGATGTCCTTCCAGATGTCGCGCAGCCAAACCATCATGCCGATGCATTCCCCAAATACCAGGCCCAAGATGATTCGACCAGCAGCAGGATTAGCAGTAGCGCCAGCACATGACGGAAGTACTGCGTCGGCTGATTCGTGGGTAAAACGGCATCAGGTTCGTCGGCCTGCATCCCGATCCGCAACTGGCTAGGCAATTGCTCGATATCGAGCCGTTGCAAATCGCTCTCGCGAGTCTCCACGTTCACCGCGAATAGTTCCTCACGATCCACTGGCGTATCGTAGCGGATGGTGTAGATGCCGCTGCGGTTGGTGTCGGAGTAACCCCAGCGGACATCGTTTCCGTCGGCGTGAACCGCCAGGCGTTCGGTGCTCTGATCCGGGCGTTCCACCGTGACATTCAGATTGCTGGGACTTTCACGCACCGATCCTTCCAGCGACTCGCCGACCTGACGGTTCCGCGATTCGACGCGCCCACGCACCGCATGGGCCAAGATTTCCTGAATCAGGGGCGGAAAACTGGGCCAGGTCGACAAGGCCGACCAGGGCGTGGGTGGCGTGGTCGAGCGGTCGACCGATTGCGGCGACGTGGCCGTGGTGACCAGGATGCAGCAACCGGCCTGTACCCGGTGCTCGACAATCGCCGCGTCCCCCGTATCGAAAGCCAAGGCCGTGCGTGATGCGCTGTCTTCCCGAGTGCGGACTCGGAAGTAATGCCAGACGGGCGCGGTCAACAGACCGGAACGTACATGGCCCTGGAACGGGCTGACGATCGGGTGCTGGTAGTCGAGGGGGTCAAAGCGATAATCGCCCTCGCCCACGATCATGTCCAACTCCGCCGGCAGCAAACGCTGACCCGGCGGACCGCCTAGCATCGTGTTGTAATTGTCAGCCTGAACCTGGTCGCCCAACAACACGACCAGACCTCCGCCCTGACGAGCGTAATCGCGCAGCAAGTTGGCTTCGTCGCGACCCAATCGAGCCAGATTGCAGAGGAAGATCGCATCGAACTGCAACAGATCCAGCTCCAATAACACATTCTCGAAATGCGTCACCACCTGCACTCGCTCCGGTTTTGTCAAACCAGGCTCCAACGCCAATGCTACATGACGCGCCTCGCCCGGCCGACCCTCGACGCAAAGCACGCGAATCGCCTCGCGTACCGGGACACTGGCCCAGCGGTGATTGTCCACCTGCAGCGGATCGTCCTGCAGACGAAGCTCGATGCGATGCTCGCCCGGCGTGTCAAAGCGATGCACGAAAGCGGCCGTCGTCCGTTCGGATGCCGGCACGTTGATCGTCTCGGTCAGCACTTGCTGGCCGTCGATATGCAAGGCGATCTGCTGTTCCTGTTGGTCTCGACTGCCAAAGTTTTCGACCTCGGCTTCGATCCGCACGGGATGCCCCACCGTCACCAACGGCTCGCTGATTTCCAGATCGGTGATCGCCAGATTCTGCACATCCGTCTGGCCGACGTCCAGCAAGATTAACGACGCCTGTTCCGCCAGAGTGCCCAGACGCCGACGACACTGGTCGCCCGTCACCTCTTCCCAGGTGTTTCGTCCCAGATCGGTGAAGAAGAAGACCTTGCGATCCTGTAGTCGTTCATGCCGAGCGGCGGCTCGCTGCAGAATCGTATCGATCTCGCCCAGCGTCATCGTCAGATTTGCACCGGTGTGTCGAACGGACGCTCGTTGCAATTCAGCCAAGGCATCGCTCGAGGAAAAAGCCGGATCACCGATCACGGTCACCGGAGGATCGGCCATCAGCACCAGCGAAAACCCGTCGCCCTGGCGGCTGTCATTGACGATCTGAGCCGCCAGTTGCCTCGCGACTTCAAAGCGGCTGCGTTCCGAAGCTCGGTAATCCATCGAGTACGATGCGTCCAAGACCAGCACATGATGCGTGGAACCGTTGCGGGATAACGGGGATGTCAGCGGAGCGAACATCGACCAGATCGGATCGGCCAATGCCATGGCCAGCAAGACCAAAATACTGACTCTCAACAACAGTAAAATCAACTGCTCGATGCGGATACGCCGCGCATTCTTGCGGACCGCCGCCAAAAGGAACTCCATCGCCGCCCAAGTGACCCGCTGGTAACGTCGCTTGCTCCACAGATGAATCAATATCGGCACACTCGCCGCCAGCCCCCACAACAACATCGCGCTGTTGGCGAACGGCAGCGTCTGTAAGAATGCCGAAAACCACCCCATAACTCCTCCTAACATCGCTCCGGCTTTCCGCCAATGAGCCAAATCCTTTGTCGCGCGGCCAAGCCGCTGTTTTCTCGCTGATGCTTATCCTTTACCATCCACTTTGCTATGGCTTCTAGGTATCCTAGCGAGAAAACGTTCATGAAAACACGGGTACTGGCCTTGAACCCCCACCATGGTGGTAGTCATCGAGCCTTTCTGGACGGCTGGATGCAACATAGTCGACACGAGATCCACGCGCTGACACTGCCCGCCTATCGATGGAAATGGCGGATGCGACATGCAGCCGTGACCCTGGCCGACCAGGTCGCTCAGCAAATCCGCGATGGCGTCACTTGGGATCTGCTGTTTTGTACCGATATGCTGAACCTGGCCGAATTCCTGGGGCTGGCGCCACAGGCGCTACGCGATATCCCGCCGATCGCTTACTTTCACGAAAACCAGTTGACGTATCCCGTGCTGAACCCGGATGCTCGGGATCTGCACTTCGCCTTCACGAATCTGACGACCGCACTGGCCGCCGCATCCGTCTGGTTCAATTCGGCCTATCATCGAGATGAATTCCTGGAAGCTTTGGACGTTTGGCTGCGCCGGTTGCCCGATCATGCGCCACGCCACGCGGTCCAGACGATCCGCGTCAAATCCGAAATCCATCCGCCGGGCATCCAGCCAATGCCAACGGCCAGCCGCGTGCATGGCGGTCCGCTTCGGATCGTTTGGGTGTCGCGTTGGGAACACGACAAAGATCCGGAGACATTCTTCGAATCGCTCGATCACCTGGCTCAACGGACAAGCGATTTTCGCGTCAGTGTGCTGGGCCAGCGGTTCGATCGAGTGCCCGAGGTGTTCGAGCAGGCTCGGCGACGCTTGCAGCAACACATCGACCACTGGGGATATCTTGCGAGCCGAGAAGACTACTTACAGGTTCTGGCCGGGGCCGACATCGTGGTCTCGACGGCGAAGCACGAATTTTTCGGAATCGCCGTGGTGGAAGCGGTCGCGGCGGGTTGCCTGCCCTTGGTGCCCCGCCGTTTGGCTTACCCCGAGGTGCTTGGCGACCATCCCGAGTTCTTTCACGACGGTACTGCCACCACGTTGGCCGATCGTCTGCTGGACCTGATGCGGTGCAAGCAGACCGGAACCGTGTGGCCTGAGGGATTCGAGCCGACCGCATGCACGAACCGCTACGCGTGGCCCGTCGTCGCGGCCGGTATGGACGATGCCATCGATCGCCTCTGCCGTACGCATGGATCGCAAGCCCACGCTTAAGCACCCCACCGAATCCTAGCCTGCCAGTCACCCTTCCGCCGACGCGGGGTCGGCGGTGAAGCCCAGTGCCCTGGAATGGTGGTATGGGAGAGCTTTGTTTAACCGTCAGCCGCAGGCGTCCGTTTTGCTCCGCGCTCGTGCGTCTGCGGCTGAAGGTGAAACGATCAAGCTGATCCCAGGCTTGTGGCCACACCGCCCGATCCGCCGCGTACGGACACCCTGGTCTGTGAAAAGATAGACGCCGTGTACAATAGGTGCCATCCATCTATTCGGCGTGTACAATAGGTGCCATTCATCTATTCGGCACCCGATAGGTGCCAT
>SKVE01000205.1 GCA_007129635.1 Planctomycetaceae bacterium | reverse complement strand
CTGCCCTGCATTTCTCGCCGCTGTCGAGCATGATTGTTGACAGCCGTAACAAAAATGATGCCTTTTGATCATTTGATCATTGAACATCGGAGCACGAACATTGGCAACGGCCGAGCGGTTGTTGCCGCTGGTTTATGACGAGTTGAAGAAGTTGGCGGCAGTTCGGCTCGCACAAGAGAGTCCAGGGCAAACCCTCGACGCTACGGCCCTTGTGCATGAGGCCTTCGTGCGGTTGGTCGATGTGCCCCGCCAGCAGCATTGGAATTCGCGGGGGCATTTCTTCTCTGCAGCAGCGGAAGCCATGCGACGGATCCTGGTGGAAAACGCGCGGCGGAAACAGCGGCAAAGACATGGTGGGGGACGCCGACGGGTCGAAATCGCCGACCCTCCGGCGCCGGAAGCGGATGCCAGGCTCCTAGCCTTGGACGAGGCTCTGACCCGCTTGGTACCCGCAGCGTCTTTCCCTGTTCTTTCGCTGTTGGGCTGCTTCCTGCTTTCTCCCTGGTTGCTTTTTGCCTCGGCCCGACCAACAATCATGGCATCGATGTGATCGACAACGTTTCGAAGCCCGAAGCAGGGAGAACCAAAGATGGGTGACAAGGGAAGCAAAGACAAAGATAAGAAGGCGGCGCAGAAGAAGGCCCAACGCAGTCCCGAGGAGAAGCGGAAGCTGAAGCAAGAGAAAAAAGAAAAAAACAAATAACCGTTCGCGCGGGTGGTGGTGACCTCTTCGGATGCCGCCACGCCACGCCGAAGCACCCCCGACGGCACACAAGCCATGCACGACCCCTGTACGAGGCGATGGCGTGGTCGTCGTGTCTGCAGCAGCGTTAAGTTGGGCAACATGACCCCGTGTGGCTTGACCATCGTGTGGGGATTCTCGTAACATGGATCTTGTGCGGCGGGCTGGTGAATCGCCGGATGGATGTGTGCAGGATGTTGGTGTTAACGAGGGATTGCTGCGGGAGATTTTCAATGATCAGGTTTTTTGTGTTACGTCACATCCGACATTCGTCGATGCACACCAGCGGTCTGCTGGGCGGGTTGTCGATGATGCTCGTTGTTTCTTTGATGCTGACGCTGGCCTCGCCTATTCTGGCCAATACCTACTACGTGGATTTCCGCGATGGGGACAATCAGGCCGACGGCCTGACTCCGCAAACCGCCTGGAAACACAGTCCAGGTGACCGGAATGCCACAGATAACCCCAACAGCGTGGAACTCCAGCCCGGCGACACGATCGTGTTCAAAGGCGGCGTCGCTTACGTGGGCGAGATTGAATGGAACGCTTCCGGCAGCGAGGGCAATCCGATCACGTTGGACGGGAATGCGGCGGGTACCTTCGGTGAAGGACGAGCCATTTTGGACGGCGCGCACATGATCACGGATTGGCAACGCTGCCAATCGGCCGAACAAGTCCAGGGCAATCCTCGCTGGCGGGAGATCATGTACGCCGATCTGGATGTGGATCTGTCCAGCAACTTCGATCACGGTCGTTTCGTCGCGCATCGAGACGCAGGGGGGGCTCGGCAGGCCCCGTGGCAGCGTCTGTTTTTGATCGACGGCGGGCGGCGGGTCATGCCGATCGCCCAAAGCCCAAAACCATCCGATCCCTTTTACCCGGATCTGCCGGGGGATTTCTTCCACACGCCTGACCCGGTGACCGACGACTACCCGCACCGCGTCTATTACGAGCCAGGAACGATCGGTAACCAGACGCTGCCGCTGATCGCGATCACTTTCGGCGGTAACGCCCCGGTGATCCAGCCGTTCAACGGAGGCGCGGTTTCGGTCGAGATGAACGAGCCCGCCACCATCTCGGAAATAGGGTTCACCCTGTTCCGCCCGGCGAGCACCCCGGTACCGGAGCAGATCGTGTTTTTGGCGGACGGCAACGAAATCCTGAAGGCGGAAGTGGATCAGGCACAAACTGACATGCAACGCTTTTCGCTGCCTGAGCCGGTCCAGGCACGCAAGTTGACCTTTCAACTACTGCACTCCGATCCCGGTGATCGGACCTGGACCAAGCTGCAGCAGATCGCGGCCTTTACCCCCGACGGGACGAATGTCATCGAACATCGGATTTCTAGCGTCATCCGGGACGAACAGCGTTTGGTGCAGGAAGATCCGCACTGGTACGACGGCATGTTCATCGGTGTCCACGGCGGAAACAATCATGTGTATTTCGCCCGAGTCGAACGTTACGAACCGGAATCGCATCGATTGTATGTCCCCCATTTTCAGGCGCGGACGTATGACACGACCCGGTACGCACTGTACAACTCGCCTCGGTTCATCGACCAGCCAGGCCAATGGTGCCTTGTGCCGCTGGAAGATGGGCGGACGCGAGTGTACTTGTTGCCGGAGCAGTTGCAGGACGGGCAACCGGTGAACATCGGCTATCCTCTCTTGAAGACCGGCATTTTGTTGATCGGTGAAGCCTCTCACATCGAGGTCCGCGGTTTTTTGATTCAGCGTTATTCCGGCGGATCGGGAGCCGTGGCGACCCGATCATCGCGTGGATCCAGGCCTCACCACCTGGTGATCGCCGATTGCGAGGTGCGGTTCATCAGCGGGCAATCCGGCATCAGCCTGAACCACAGCGACCACGTGGTTGTGGAAAACTGTGCGGTCTATCACTGTCCCGGTTGGACGGTCGGGATCTATGTGAACCGTACGAATCACTTTGGGCTGAGCGGGAATCGTCTGGAGAAGAATTCCGGCTCGGGGATCCGGCACTACGAGGCCCAGCACGGCGTG
>SKVE01000848.1 GCA_007129635.1 Planctomycetaceae bacterium | reverse complement strand
CTCGATGAACGTTCGAATCGTTTTGGTGTTGCTGCAAGTCTGGTCGGGTGTCCTGGTCTCGGGACTAGCAGCGGCTCGGGATGGTCTTCCGTCGCGGCCCAACATCTTGTTCATCTACGCGGACGATCATTCGCCGAAGACGATCAGTTGTTACGAGGGCGCCTATGCGATGGCTCACACGCCGAACATCGACCGCTTGGCGGCGTCGGGGGTCCGTTTTCGAGCCGCCTATCTGGGGTCGTGGTGCATGCCGTCGCGCGCCTCGTTGTTGACCGGCGTTCATCCGCATTCGATCGAATCAATGCGGATGACGGGCAGCAACCCGCGCAGCGCGTACGATCCCGAGCAATGCCGTTTCTGGCCCGCCGTGTTTCGCCAGCACGGTTACCAGACAGCTCAGATCGGCAAATGGCATACCGGCACCGACGCGGGATGGGGACGAGATTGGGATTACCAGCGGGTCTGGAATCGTCCGGACAACCCGGACAACGCCGGCCGCTACTACGGACCGCAAGTCATCGACTTCAACGGCCAGCGGCGCATGGTGGACGGCTACGCCACCGACAACTATACCGACTGGGCCTGTGATTATATCCGGGGCGAAGGACGCGATCCGGACCGGCCCTGGTACCTGTGGCTGTGCTACGGAGCCATCCACACGCCGACGACGCCAGCGGACCGGCACCAAGGATTGTTGAAAGAGCAGACTGCCGAATTGCCGCCGGGGATCTTCGGCTCGCGGCCGGGCAAACCGAGCTACCTGCAAAAGACCCAGGTTTGGGAACCAGCCGGTGATGGCGAAGCGGTGTTCCGAGGCACCAAGAGGACGCACACCGCGTGGATGCAGCAGGTCCACGAGTGTCTGATGGCGGTCGACGAGGGGGTGGGGCGGTTGCTCGAAACGCTAAGGGAAACGGGCCAGTTGGAGAATACGCTGGTGGTCTACAGTTCGGATCAAGGGTATGCCAACGGCGAGCATGGGATGCGGCAAAAGGTCGCGCCGTACGAGGCGACTTACTCGTCGCCCTTCATCGTCAGCATGCCGGGCAGCGTGCCCGCTGGGAAATTCTGTCGGCACACGGTCAACGCACCCGATGTCATCGTGACGTTCTTTGCCCTGGCCGGCCTGGAACTGCCCTGGAAAATGCACGGACGCGACTTCACCCCGCTGTTGCTCGACCCGGAAAATGCCCCGTGGAATCGTCCCACCCTCTACACCCACGTGGGCCAGGACTACGGCTCGAACGTCACTCGGGCGATTGCCGCCGAAAAAGAAGCAGTGCACGCCAACGTGCCCTACTATGCCGCGTTACGACACGAGGACATGAAGTACGTCCGCTACTTGACGGGCAGCGAAGGGGAGGAACTGTACGACCTGAAAATCGACCCGGACGAATTGACGAATCTGGCCCGCGATCCGCGTTATCAAGACAGGTTGGAAAAGTACCGAGCCCTATGGCTGCGGGAGATGCAGATGGCGGATGCCGCCTATCTGAAACACCTGCCGCCGCTTCCGGAGCCAGACAAGATGCACCTGTTCTTACTGGTCGGCCAGTCGAATATGGCGGGCCGAGGCAAGCTGGAAGCGCAGGACCAAATCCCACATCCGCGTGTCTTCACGCTGGACAAGAACGGCCAGTGGCGACAGGCCATCGATCCGTTGCACTTCGACAAACGGGTTGCCGGCGTGGGACTCGGCAAGACCTTCGGCCAAGTCGTCGCCGAAACGCTGCCGGAGGTAGTTGTCGGCCTGATCCCCTGCGCCGTGGGCGGATCGCCGATCGACGCGTGGAGGCCCGGCGAGTTCTACCCCCCGACCGAAAGCCACCCGTGGGACGATGCCATCCGGCGGGCGAACATCGCGCTGGAATCCGGCGAATTGAAAGGCATTCTTTGGCACCAGGGCGAATCGGATTCGAACTCCGAACTCGCGCCGGCCTACCAGGCGAAGTTGGACGATCTTGTCCACCGGTTCCGTCAAGAACTGGGTGTACCGGACGTCCCATTCATCGTCGGCCAGTTGGGACAATTCGCCGAGCGGCCATGGAACGAGTTCAAGAAGGAAGTCGACCGGGCTCATGGCGAACTGCCCCAGCGAGTACCGCACACGGCGGTCGTGCGCTCCGAGGGCTTGCAACACCAAGGTGATCAGGTTCATTTCGACGCAGAATCGTATCGCGAATTAGGCCGCCGCTACGCCGACGCCTATCTGAAACTGGTCAGCCGATAGTGCACGGCGAGGTAGAGCGGCAAGGAGTGATGGCCGGTCAGGAACTGGTACGCTTCACCGGGCGGGTCCGTAAAGCTCAAGCTCCCAAAGCCGGGCGCGCCGGTCGGTGCTGGCGGCGATGACTATTCGGATGCGTTGAGCCGTGATCGGCGGGAACTGCCGTCGTTGATGTTCGCCGCCCCTTGCCATTGCGGCGGCCGGGGACGGTCATTTCATAGTCGGCCCCGGCCAGCGCGCCCAAGACGCCGTCGCCGGTACAGTCGGCGAACTAGCGACCCGTCAGCCGCAGACTAAACAACCGGCCATTTGAACGTCGAGCGGATCGGGATGCGTCGCCCGGTTTTCTGCGATTCGTTGGCGGCCGTCATGATCTCGACCACGTGCAGGGCGTGCTCGGGCGTGAAGAGCGGCTCGCGGCCCGTGGCCAGACATTCGGCCACGAGCGAAGCGCCGTTCTCCCACACGTAATCGCTTCGGGCATCGGCGTGGCGTTGAAACCGGTTCTGCTCGTGGGTGGCCAGATCGACCGCAT
>SKVE01000574.1 GCA_007129635.1 Planctomycetaceae bacterium | reverse complement strand
GGGGGGGAACCAGACGGTCCAGACCCGAATCCGGCGCGGGAATTGGTGTTGCGGTTCTTGGGCGAGTTCTGGCGGTTGTGCGCAAATCGTTCTTCTGACGCTGGCCAGATCGCCAGGCAATTGTTGCCGAGGGGAACTCATATGCGCGGACTGTGGGACGGCAGGAACGACGCGTTGAAACCCGGCAAGATCCGCAATTTCATCAAGTGCCCCGCCGGGGAGTTCTGGATGGGGGCCGGCAATAACGACACGAAGGCGAATGGCTGCGAGAAGCCGCGGCATCAAGTGCAGCTATCCGAGTTTTTGTTGCAGACGACTGCGGTGACGATCGCGCCTTAGTTCCCAAACCGGCTCCCACCGGTGCAGGGAGTATGCTCAGAAAACGCGGCTTGCCCGCGACTCTCGAGATGGACGATCAGAACATCGACCTGTACGATGGGGAGGATCTGGCGCTTCGTCTGGCGGCGGTCGATCCGGTCGGACAGGTGTATTCGCAGGTCCGCCCCGACTCGGCCGAAGAGCAGCAGGAAGTTTTCGAACGCCACATCCGCGTGTTGGCACGTGCACAATCTCTCTGGTTCGTCCTGCCCGTCCCGCCTTCGGACGGAACGGCGGACGATCTGCTTCGCTTCGAAAACGAGCTCAAGCGGGCCAAAGCCTACTTAAAGGGAGATCCTCCGCAACCGGGCTCCGCATGAGACGACTTCGCTGGCTGTCGTACTCACCAAGCTGGATCTGCTGTACGATTCGCCCGAGCAGGTCAAGCAGCGGCTCGGCGACGACGATGTGCTCGAGGCGATCGCTCCGCTGGTCAGCGTGGCCCAGGCTTCGGACAAGGTGTTGCACGCCGCGTGCTTTCCGATCAGCGCCATGGGGTTTTCGAAAGCCGTGCCGCTGGCCGAATCGGGCGAACGGGTCGCCTCGGGGACTCCCGGGCTGGACGGTGGCGAGCAGGAATGGATTCTGCCACCGGACGCGACGCCCGAGCCGTGGAATACGTTTCCGCTCATCATCTACAGCCTGTGCAGCGGCCTGCTGAGCGTCGAGGTGGATGCCTCGCGGAGCGAGGAATTGAAGGGCCTGTACCAGCGGTTGCGAGACGACTTGGCCAGCCTGGACGGTTGGATGATTCCTATCAAAGGCGAACTGTAAGGAGCCTGCCGTGTCCGAGAGCGCTTATCTGCTGTACCGTTGGGATGCCGGGCAAGGCTGCATGCAGCTCGAACCGCACGGTATCCCGCTCGCCGAGCCGACGCTGCGCCAGATCGAACAGGAGATCCGCGGCCAGTACACGCGGTTGATCCAACGGTTGGATCGCGGGGGCGACGAGGTCGTTGTCCGGTTCGAAACGCTCCGCAAGTCTCCGCAGTTCACTGAGGGCTTTCAGGTGCGATACGCGGCGAGCGGCTACTCGCGCAACCCCAGCCTGATTTTCGATTTGCCCGCCTCGGTCCGGGTGTCGGAGCCGGGCGACGCGACGCGAGCGGCCGACGCTGCGTTGGATTCCCGGACCCGGGCCGAGCTGCTGGTCGAGGAGGGCGAAGCCGTGCAGAGGGCGTTGGCGCAGAGCCGTTCGCTGGTGCGTGCGCAGAGTTACCGGCCCTGGATCGCGGGGCTGCTGAGCGATCTGGAAGGCAGTTTCGCCGGGAGCCAGCCGGACGACCTGTCGAAACTCGATCGCTGGGCACTGGAGTCCGTCGCCCGGGAGTTCGAGACGTTCTGCCGCGAGCGTCCCGAGCGAGTGGCGATCCTACTGTTCGCAGGGTTCGTCAGTTTGTGCGAAGGTAACAACCAAGGAAACGATGGCGAGGACGCCGTGCTGTACGCCGTGGCTGCGCGAGGCCTGCACCGACTGTGCAAGGACTTCGACGATCTGGACATTTCCACGATCGCCGCAGCCGACTTTCAATCTGGCAGCCGCCATCCAGGAACTTTGCGTCGGATGACGCGTTTTCTGGCTCGTTTGTTGGGCCTGGAGGATCTTTGATGGCTGGAACATTTCACGTTTTTTCGATTTGCAACAGACCCCAACCCAAGGAGTATCGATCATGACTCAGTTCCATGTTCCCACGTGGGCGGATATCGCCGGTCTGCTCGGTTTCGTGATTCTCTTGACACTGCTGGTTCCCTGGCCGCCGATCCGCAAGGTCTGGGCGGTCGCGTTGCACGCGGCACTGTACGTCAGCTTGGTGGCCACGGTGGCGATGGGCTACGTGTACGCACTGCGAGTGGCCACGGAACCGGTGGCGCTGGCCGCGGCCGTCGACCCGCTGGCGGACACGGCGGTCCAAATGACGGGCGTGGACCGCACGCGCATTCGGCCCTGGATCTTGTTGACGATCACCGGCTGTGCGGTGGTGCTTCGCGTGTCCGCGCTGCAGATCGTTTCGTGCGGACGCCGGGTGGTTCGATACAACGGGTTCCTGCGATGCTTGACGGCCTCGAACGAACAACTGGCCGACGGCACCGCATCCCTTGCCATCAGGCCGCCGGTCGATGACATCGAGATCGCAGGAAAAGGTGTCCGGAATCTCGTGCAAGGCTCGAGCGGCTCGAAACGACAAAGCCTGGCGAAATGGCTGAAGACGTAAAGAAGACGTAAACGCGGTGAGGACCGGCAGATGAATGAATGTGGTTGGAGTTCACACTTTAGTGTGTGTGGCAGCATCACGCCACCGCCCACACGCTGAAGCGTGAACTCCAACGGGAAGGGGGCGGGAGTCGTTTTCGTGAGTGGTTGAACTGTGTACTGCCGCAGGGTAT
>SKVE01000531.1 GCA_007129635.1 Planctomycetaceae bacterium | reverse complement strand
TCATCGGCGAAGGGGGCAGCGGCGGCGCGCTGGGGATCGGCGTCGGCGATCGGGTCGCCATCCTGCAACACGCCTACTATTCGGTGATCAGCCCCGAAGGCTGTGCGGGCATTTTATGGAAGGGCCACGAGCACGCCGAGAAAGCCGCGCACGCGCTGCGATTCACGGCGAAGGACTTGCTCCGATTCGGGATCGTCGACAACGTGATCCCCGAACCCTTAGGCGGCGCGCACCGCGACCATCACCAGATGGCTTCCCGGATGAAAATCTTTTTGCTGAAGACGCTGAGCGAGCTGATCGACATTCCCACGGATCGGTTGCTGGGCGAACGCTACGAAAAATTCCGCCGGATGGGCGTTTTCCTCGAGGAACCGTCGGCGTCCACCGCCGCCGAGTAGCGGCGCGCTCGCGCGAGGCGGAAGGGGTCGGGAGTCGTTTTCGGGCACCGGCCAACCATATGGAAAGCAGCTTCCCCGAAAACGACTCCCGACCCCGTTAGCGTTCGCGCGGATTTTCGTGACTCAGCCGGATTGAAACCATTAGCCAGCGGCCGTAGAAACCTGCCTGCAACGTCCGATAATGTTTCTTATGTTCGGTTACTAAGCGGTTTTTCCCAGGAAAACGGCCGCATGCTCGATCCCGGGTCAACCGACAGTCAATCGGTCGCGGATCGGCTGTTCAACCAACGTCGGATGGCGTCGTCCTCAGACGTTTCGGACGCCGTGTTCGGGTCGATGCCGATTCCCAGCGGCAGCCATCCCGAACCGGAATCGCCGGCCGCCCTGCCTTCGTTTGCGTCTTCACTCAGCGGCTGCGGTACCCATCGCGGCGTCGATTCCGCTCGCTGGTCCAGCGAGTTCATGTAAGGCGCCAAAACCTCTCGCAATTCGTCCGGCATCACGCCTCGCGCCCGGTCCAGCAGCATGGCGATATAGTGTCCGGATCGAGAATGGACAATGGCCTGCTGCTGCGACTGGCCCAGCAGGGTGACCGCGAACAGGGTGATGATCACGCACCACAGGACGCCCCGCGCCAGACCCAAGACGGCTCCCGCATGCCGATCGAACTCCTTCAACTTGACTCGCTCGATCAAGTCCGACACGAAGCGGAACGCGATCCAGATCATCATCGAGCAGCCCAGGAACAGGATCAACATCGCCAAGAACTTGTTCCAGGGGGGCGAGGCGTGCAGCAGTGCCGCCACCGGCTCGCGGAACTGGCACGCGACAAAGAAACTGACGACGATGGAGGCGATCGACGCTACCTGCCACGCGAGCCCTTTCCACGCGCCGAACAGCGTTGCTAGCACCAGCACTCCCAGCATGATCAAATCGTACATTTGCATCGCCACAAATTCCCGTGAAACAGTAACCAGCAGGACAACAAGGGGGTCGGGAGTCGTTTCCGGCGAACGATCAACTACTTGGAAAGCGGCTTGGCCGAAAACGACTCCCGACCCCCTGCACCCACTCGACCAAAAAAATGTCTCGTCGGGCGCGAGTATACCTGCGAATGCCTATCGAGCGAATATCAATCGATTGGGCTTGGAGCGTTTTCCAGGCATCGGTATAGTCTGCCATCCCAGCGCGAACCGCAAGCAGGGCGATAGCGTTGAAAGCATCGGGTGATCAGAAAGGGCAACGATGGCAGGGTTCAAGACGCATATCGGTGTCAGTACCGCAGTAGGGGTCGGGTACGGAGCGATCGGGTATGCAAGCGGGATGCCGGCATCCACATGCATGGTCGCTGCCGGTCTGTGCAGTGTCTCGGGGATGTTGCCCGATCTGGATAGCGATTCCGGAGTTCCCGTTCGCGAGACAATGGCCTTCTTCGCCGCCGTCGTTCCAGCCTTGATGATCCCGCGATTCATCCTGCTAGGATTCAACTTGGAGCAGATCGTCGTCGCCGCCGGATTGATCTACGTGGCATTCCGATTCTGTATCGCCGAGATCTTCAAGAAGTTTTCTGTCCACCGAGGCATGTGGCACAGCATCCCGGCAGCAGCGATCGCGGGACTGCTAGCATTCTTGATCGTCTCGGGCACCAGTCTGGAGATCCGGCTGTTCAAAACGGCCGCCGTTGTGCTGGGGTTCATGATCCATCTGGTGCTGGACGAATTCTGGAGCTTCGAAGTGCGAAACGGACGGCTGCGCATCAAACGCTCGCTGGGTACGGCTTTGAAGCTGTGGAGCACCCGAAGTTTTTGGCCGAATGTGTCGACCTATGGCAAATTGGCGCTGCTCGTGGTGTTGGTCATCCAAGATCCTTTCTTGATGGACCAGTTGGGCATCGAACGGTCCGATCTGACTCGAAGACCCCAGCAGTGGCTGGAGCATGCGGCGAACCGAAACGAATCCTTGTTGCCGGACTGGAACCTGGCAGGCAATTCGCAGGAGCCCGAACCGTTGACGGGCGATCGGGACACCCACCAGCGAACGATCGACCGGACAGAGGCGTCGCGGGAGTGGACGCCGGTGGAGGACGCGTGGGACGAACCCGCTTCGCTCGAAGAGACAGCTAGAAGGCTTTTCGGCTATCCAACAGAACCATCACGGGTCCATCGTTGATCAGGGCGACATCCATGTGAGCTTGAAAGCGTCCGGTCGCCACCCGGACACCGCGGGATTGGACATCCGCGATGAATCGCGCGTACAACCGCTGGGCGATTTCCGGCCCGGCCGCCTGAATAAAACTGGGACGGCGGCCCTGGCGACAATCACCCAGCAAAGTGAATTGGCTGACCACCAGCATCTGACCGACAGT
>SKVE01000399.1 GCA_007129635.1 Planctomycetaceae bacterium | reverse complement strand
TGGACACAGCATCGCAAAATGCTGGCCAGCGGATCGGGCACCACCAAGGCGATGACCCCTTTCTTGTGCTTCTTTAACAGACGCTTCATGGTCTCCCGAATACGCTGCTGAGCCGCCACCACCGTCTCGCCCTCCGGCGGACAAACCAGCTCCGGCTGGTCTTGCCACAGACGGTAGACTTTGGGTTGCCGCTGCTTGACCTCCTCGATCAATTTGCCGTGCCACAGGCCGTGATCCAGATTCTGCAGCTTGTCCAGTACCTTGCATTTGACCTTCAATCGCTCCGCCAACGTCTCGGCCGTCTGCATGGCGGATTGAGCTGGCGAGGTGTAGATCACCTCGATGGCCTCTCCTTCCAGCTCCGCCGCGATCCGACATGCCTGGCTGCTGCCGTTGGCGTTCATCGGAATGTCCAGCGAGCCCTTGATCCTGCCCTGGTCGTCAAAGTCCGTCGAGCCTGGTCGTATCAAATAGATGCGTAACATACTCGGCAGATCACCTCAGCAAGATTTGGCCTGCTCGGTCAGACGCCGGATCACTGCCGGATAGTCGTCGTGGCGAAAAATGGCCGAACCCACCACAAAATAAGCGGCACCCACCCGGGCACAACTTGCGATCGTCTGGTCGTTGATTCCCCCGTCCACCTCTAACATGACCTCCGGCGGCACGGTCCTGCGCAGTTGGTCGAGTTTTTCGAGCGCCACTTCGTCGAAACTCTGACCACCAAAACCGGCCGGGACACTCATCACCAAAACCAGATCGCACAGATCCAAACAGCCCTCGATTTGGGCCAGCGGCGTCTCCGGGTTCAAGGCGATCCCGGCTCCCGCACCACGCTCACGAATCCGAGCCAGCAGCGGACGTGGATTGTCGACCGCCTCGATGTGGAACGTGATCACGTCCGCCCCGGCATCGATGAACTGGTCCACATAACGCTCGGGATGGACCATCATCAGGTGCGTGTCCAGCGGCAGATCGGTCAGCCGCCGCAGGGCCCGAACGATCGGCAATCCATACGTCAGGTTCGGCACGAAAGACCCGTCCATGATGTCCAGGTGCAACCCTTGCACGTCGGCTCGCTCTAAATGCCGCACCTCGCGTTCCAGATTGCCAAAATCGCACAACAACAGCGATGGCAAGATCACCGGGCGTCTCTCACGTAATCGGTCAACAGCAGCTCGAACGGTCATGTTACCTAATCTTCCAAGTGGATGGGGTGTCAATCCGACGGTGGATTCTAGCATCCCGCCCACGCAACGTCTGCGCGGCCTTTCGCAGCTCGCCAGGATACACGTAAGTGGCTTTCAATAAATAGCTTACGAAGAATTTCTTAATCCGCGTCGATCCGGATCAGGTCATCGGCATCGCCGTCCTGGTCGAATCGAGAGGCCAGAAACTCGTTCGACAGGTTCTCGCCCAAGAACGTCCGATTCGCCGCCGGACCCAACGACCGATAAAACAACCACTGATCGTCTGCCACCTGAATGCGAAAGGCAACCGCCTGACTGGGTGATTGGACCTGGAGCCGTGCGGCGACGGTTAATTGTCGCCACGTCAACGGACGACGAGAACGAGATGGGTTCAAATCGATGAACATCGGCACGTACAGCCGTGCTGCTCGTACCGCATGCCGGATCTGTAGATTACCATCGATCCATTCCAGGCCCCCATCCGAAGGGGCGATGCGCCACTCGGGCAACGCCAGAGGCAGAACAGCACCCCTCCAACGATCCCCGATCAGATGACCCTCATGAGTCTCCTCCGCTGGCTCAAACCCAACGCCGGCGGTCAGCGGTAACTGAGCCCGATAGTCGATCTCCCGCTCGTCCGAACCCAGGATGGCATCCGCCAGGAACAAAAAGTGGTCTTCACGGGCTAAGATGATCTGTCGCTGGAGGATCCAACCATCGGCCAGGGTCGCCTGGAGTTCCTGATAGTCGACGTCGTCGTCGGTATGCCAGCAGACCTCGTCCCATTGCTCAGGAGGATCGAGTTTTCGTCCATCCAGGTGGATCTCTTGCTGCCAGGGACCGCTCCAAACCGTCTGGGGACCAGAAACCAATTCAGTTTGCACGTTTGCACCCGATCGTGCCACAACCAACTGGATGCTATCGCGTGACCAATCCGATCGAAAGAGCGCCAGACGCCCCCATTCGGAATTGGCACTCGGTTCGGCCAGGATGACCCGACGCCCTTTTTTCGATCGTCGTCCTTGACGACTGGGCAGAATCTGATCGGCGATCACCGAATCTTCGTCGTCGCCCACCAAGGCCAACGCAGTGCGGAACAGATCCCGATCCTCCGAACCCGAGGCGACCGCAGAAAAAAACGGGCTCCCATCTCTTCGCGTCAGTTGCAGGGCACGCCGGATAAACCACTCGAAACAAGTTGTCGCTGACTGGGTCAGCATGGGCGTAGCCCCAACGCCATACAACGCTTGGCATCGAGTCCAGCAGGCCAGCAGCGGTCGGACACTCGTCAAGTGCTCGGCTGCGGGCAGACCGTTGGTATCCAATAACTCGGTCAAACCCTGGGAAAGGGCTTTGCGGGCCGACTGCCACAGATCCTGGCACCTGGGCAGTTCAGGAAACTGGTAGGCCAACGTTAACGGCAACTCGCCCCCCAGCCACTGGTGGGGCAGAGGTTGATGCTGCAGGTCCAGTTGCGGCCAACTGGTCGCCAAGTCCAGCAATAATTCCAATGCCTCCTGCCAAACGGCGGCCGATGACGAACTTGCCAAACGAGGTAGCACATAGCTCCATGACAG
>SKVE01000443.1 GCA_007129635.1 Planctomycetaceae bacterium | reverse complement strand
CGGCTCGAGCGGTGAAGCGTCACCAAGGTGACAATGTGGTGCACTTGGTCGTCGACGGACGGCCGGAAATGCGACCGATCACCGTGGGCTGGCGCGATGGCCCGTGGATCGAGGTGCTGGACGGGCTGGACGAAGGCCAGTCCATTTTTGTGGAATTACCCCCGGATAATTCGTCGTAATGTTAAGCGAGGTGCAAGGATGATCGAATTGGAAGGTATCGAAAAAACATACACGCAAGGCGAGGTGGTCACGCGCGTGCTGAAAGACATCTCGTTCGCCATACAACCCGGTCAGTATGTGGCCATCATGGGTGCATCGGGGACGGGAAAGTCGACTCTGATGAATATCCTGGGCTGCTTGGACAAGCCGACCGCTGGTCACTACCGGCTGGAAGGGACCGACGTGGTCGATCTGGATGACGAAGGCCTGTCCCACGTGCGAAACCAGAAGATCGGCTTCGTCTTTCAACAGTTTCACTTGCTGCAACGCACCACCGCGTTGAAAAACGCTCTGCTGCCGCTGATCTACGCCGACCACTTTCCGGAGGAAGCCGAAGAGTTGGCCGAACAGGCCCTGACCATGGTGGGGCTGAGCGATCGCATCGATTATCGCCCCAACCAGTTGTCTGGCGGCCAGCAGCAGCGTGTGGCGATCGCCCGCGCCTTGATCAACAACCCCGCCATCCTGCTGGCCGACGAACCGACCGGGAATTTGGACAGCCGTAGCGGCGTCGAGGTGATGGCCATTTTTCAACGTCTACATCGCGAGGGACGGACCATCATCACCGTGACTCACGATCGCCAGATCGCCGAACACGCCCAACGCGTGATCGTGTTGGCCGACGGCCAGATCGCCGAGGACCGAATGATCGATCAACCGCGAGACGCGGAGGCCGAACTCGTGGCTTTGGTTCCTACCGAGGAGAACAACGGATGAAAATACTGCGTACCGCCCAGGAAGGTCTTTCGTCTTTGGCAGCCAATCCGCTGCGGACGTTTTTGATGATGGCAGGTACCGTCGTCGGCATCGCCGCGCTGACCGTGATCATGGCCATCGGAAAGGGCACCGAATCCCAGGTCATGCGGCGAGTGGAAAATTTCGGTCCGCGAGCCATGATGCTAGTCGCCGGCGGTGGCCGAACGATCGGACCGCCCGATTCCACCGTCACCACGCTGACGCTGGACGATGTGCGGGCGATCCGAGAAGAGATCCTCGGCTTGGAAATCGTGACTCCCCAAGCCTGGCTGGCCGGTGCCGGGCTGCGTTACGAGGCCCAGCAGATCAAGGCGACCCTGTGGGGGATCGAACCCGAGTGGCATGATGCCTGGAACTGGCACACGGCCGAAGGCGATGGGATCAGCCACGAAGACGTGGCCACCACGTCTCGCGTATGCGTCATCGGCAGTTCGGTGAAACGCGATCTGTTCGGCGGCGCCGATCCGATCGGTCGAACGCTGTACGTCAACAAGGTACCGCTCCACGTCCAAGGCGTGTTGGAACGGCGCGGCGTCATGGGCGCCAGCGGCGGCGATTTCGATAATCGTATCCTGGTACCCATTACCACGGCGATGCGGCGAGTCATGAATGCGGATCATATCGGCGGTGTGCGGATCATCACCAGCGATGCCGACCGGATGCCCGAACAGGCGGAACAGATCACGCAATTGATGCGAACTCGGCACCGGATCACGCCGCCCGTGGAAGACGATTTCCGCATCAATTCGCCTTTGGCCATCGCCGAAGTGGTCCGAGGCACCTCGGGAACTCTGACCATGTTGCTGGCCGCCCTGGCCGGTCTGAGCCTGCTGGTCGGCGGTGTCGTGCTGATGAACATCCAATTGATCTCCGTCGCCGAACGGACAGCAGAAATCGGACTGCGCCGCGCGGTCGGCGCGACGCGGCGCGACATCTTCATCCAGTTTCTGACCGAATCGCTGAGCGTCACTCTGCTGGGCATGATCTTGGGCAGCGCGCTGGGCGGCGGCATCTCCGTAGCCATCCGCCAACTGACTGCGATGCCCATCGTGATATCCTGGGAGCCACTGGCATTGTCCCTTGGTTTTGCCCTGCTGATCGGCACCTTCTTCGGCGTCCAACCAGCGCGACGCGCCGCACGATTGCATCCGGTGGCCGCTTTACGATAGTTGCGGAAGGGGGCGGGAGTCGTTTTCGGCAAAGCTCGTTTCCATAGGTTTGGGCGTTGGCCGAAAACGACTCCCGACCCCGTTGCGTCACCCATGCAAGGCTACCTTGATTGACAAGAAACGCCTGGCCGGGCGCTTATATTGGGATTTTCGATGGAACGGTAACGATGAAGTGGTCGACAAGCTTGGTCTTATCGGTAGAGATCCTGGCGGCTCATAAGCTGCGAACGTTGCTCAGTGTGCTGGGGATCGTGGTGGGAGTGGCCGCTGTGATTTTGATGGTCGCCGTGGGCAAAGGCGCCGAACAGCGGATCCTGGACCGTATTCGGGACATGGGAACCAACCTGGTGGCAGTCCACGCCGGTCAGACTCGGATCATCGCCGGGCGACAACGCCAGATCAGCACCGTCACGACCTTGGTCGCCGAGGATGCTGCGGCGATCGTCGAGCATTGCCCTGCGGTCGCTCGGGCGGCGCCGGCGGTCGAAAGGCGATTCTCCGTGCGTTGGGAAGCCGAAAACGCCAATACGACCGTACTGGGCATCGATCCGGACGGGTTCACGATCCGGAACATCGCCATCGATGCAGGCCGAGCCTTTGATGCGGAGGAATGCCGAGGCCGCCG
>SKVE01000449.1 GCA_007129635.1 Planctomycetaceae bacterium | reverse complement strand
CGATGATGAGCCGATTGTGATCACCGGTGTCGGCCTCGTCGCCTCGGCGGGGATGGATCGCGAAAGTGTTTGGCGAGCGGTTCGCGACGGTCGGAGCTGTGTGCGCCGGCTTTCGGGTCTGCGTGGTCTTCCCGACGGCAAAATTTTAGGCGCGACGGTCGATATGCCGGCGGAGTACCCCAGTCGACTAAAAGTCCTGCCGATGGCCGAGATGGCGGCTGACGAGGCAGTGCGGGATGCTCGGCTGGATCTGGACGCAGTCGACCGAGACCGCTTCGGATGTTCGATCAGCAGTCACATGGGAGACGCGAGCTGGCTCGAGGAACAGGCTGGTCTGAAAGTACCCAATGACCCGGAACGCACCCCGTGGTGGCTGCAATTCCTACCCAACTCGACCTGCGTTCACATAGCCAACCGGCTCGGGTCCATGGGTCCTCGATATAGCTATTCGACAGCTTGTGCCAGCGGTCTGATCAGTTTCATGTCGGCCGTCAGGGCGCTGCGCGAAGGGCAATGCGATGTGGCCATCGCGGGCGGGGCCGACGCGATCGATCCTCTGTTCGTCGCGGGTTTTCAGAAGATGCGAGTTTTGGCTGAGCATGAAGATCCCAATCAGGCTTGCCGTCCGTTTGACCGAAACCGCTGTGGCTTTGTGATCGGCGAGGGCGCTGCGATGCTGGTCTTGGAGCGGTTAAGTCATGCACGGCAGCGTGCGGCTCGCATCTACGCCCAGGTCCTGGCCTGTCGAGCTTTGGCGGACGCCCATCATGTCACGGGACTGGCTGCCGATAGTGAAGCCCTCTCGTATCTGATCTCGTCGACCCTGCGTTCGTCCAAGCTACGACCGCGGGACGTCGGGTATATCAATGCTCATGGCACGGGCACCCAACAGAACGATTTGGTCGAGATGCGGAGTATTCGCGAAGCGTTCGGACCGGCAGCCGATCAATTGTGCGTCAGTTCGACCAAATCGACGCTAGGCCACATGATCAATGCGGCCGGCGGCTTCGAGCTGGCGATCACGGTGCTGGCCATGCGCGATGGATTTGCTCCGCCGACGAAGAATTTGACCGATCCGGACCCGGAACTGAGCTTCGATTGTGTGCCGATGGTGGGACGCCGCAACCGATTTCAGAACGCCTTGAAACTGTCGGTCGCATTCGGCGGACACCTGGTGGCGGTGGCTCTGAGCCGCTGGAACGACGCCGCCAGTGGGTTCTCTTACCCGCCCGAAGCAAAAGTGGCGTGACGCGCGTTCTAATGGACAAGATCGCCGCAAAACTTGATGTTTTGGCGGCAACGTGTCTTCCCAAGATCATCCGCTTCGTATAATTTTGAGATCTGACCATGGTAAAAACATTCCAAATCGATCTGAGAGGCACTTCAAATTATGTCGATTGAATTATCCGAAAAGGCGGCGTCTGAAGTAAGACGAGTCAAAGAAGAGCAGAAACTGGATGCCGACATGTTCCTGCGTGTGGGCGTCGCTGGCGGGGGTTGCAGCGGATTCAACTACCGCCTAGGCTTCGACAAGGAATACGACGACAAAATGGACACCAAGTACGATTGTCATGGAGTGGACGTGGTCGTCGATAAGAAAAGCGCCCTTTTCCTGGATGGTACGACCATCGACTGGTACGATAGCATCGAGCGGCGTGGTTTCACCTTCGAAAATCCTAACGCGGTCAAGAGTTGCGGTTGCGGCAGTTCTTTTCAGGCCTGACCAAGTGTCATGGGCATCCGGTTTTACTGTCCAAATTGCGATCACCGATTGAACGTCAAGGCATTCTTGGCGGGAAAACGGGGCGTGTGCCCTCAATGTGGCGGGGGTCTAGACATTCCTCTCGAAAGCCAGATCGTCAAGGGGGCGGAGCGTCAAAGCAAGGTCGTCAAGAATGCGAACGTGCCTGCCTCCAGCCCCGCAGCCGTCGCGATCCCGCCGGCTGCGATCAGAAAATTACCGTCCAGCTCTTCGCCAGAGACCGTTCTTCCGTCGCCTGGCCCATTCCCGCAGCCTTCCCCGCAGGCAGTGCCGTCGGGGCGGCAGCCGGGCGCTGCTCGGTCGCAGCCACATGCGGTCGCAGGGACTGGGGGAAGTGCGGTGGCACCCACCGTTCCCACCGCCGCGCCAGCAGTCACCAGCAGGCCGGTCCGCCCGGTCCGACCTGATCCAAAGCCGGCTTTACCCTCCGCCTCGCCAATGCAACCAATGATCCGAGACCCGATCGACGAGATGCCCGAATCGATTTGGTACGTACGCCCACCGTCGGGAGGCCAGTATGGCCCTGCGCGAGGTGATGTCATGCGAAAATGGATCGGCGAGGGTCGGATCAGTGCCGATTCGATGGTGTGGTGTGAAGGATGGGAGGACTGGCGAAGTGGCGGGGAAGTGTTTCCTTACTTGCGATCGGCTGGCACGCCCGCCGCTTTGACTCCCGCACCGGTCACGTACGCGCCCAGCACGCCCGGGCCCAATGCCCGAGGCCGGGGCTACCCCAATCGGCGTCGAAGCTCGTTGGCCTTAGCGATCACGACCGTGGTTGTGCTGGGCCTGATGAGTGTCGCCCTGTTGATCACGTTGATCCTGGTCCTAAATCATTCCTGACCTTTCGATTCAATCTCTGTCGCTTGTTCGACAGAGCAAGGAGTGCACGAAAATGACAATGCGTTGCATCATGACGACGTTGATTCCGGTTTGGTTCCCCGCCGTTGTGTTCTGGACCATGTGTCCGTCAACCATGGTGGCGGCCGAGCAGGATCTGACATTCGCGGT
>SKVE01000388.1 GCA_007129635.1 Planctomycetaceae bacterium | reverse complement strand
GGCGTGGGGACATGGTTTCGAGCCCACGATCGATGCAGGTGTCGTGACAAGACAAGCTGCAGACACAAACGGTGTAACGCAAGCGGCTGCACGCGATTGGCCGATGTGGGGTTACGACTGCCAGCGACGATGGGCGACGACGATGGATCTGCCCAGCGAATTGCATCGGCAATGGACGCTGGAATTACCGGCACCGGTGCGTGCGTGGCCCGCGCAGATCGACGACAGGGACAAGCTGGAATTCGATCGTTCGTACAGCCCGATCGTGTCGGGGCGGATGCTGCTGGTCGCTTCGATGGTGAACGACAGCTTGACCGCCTACGACACCCGCTCCGGTCGGAAGCAGTGGCGATTCTATGCCGATGGTCCGTTGCGACTGGCACCAGCCGCCCACGATGGCAACGTGTACGCCGTGTCGGACGATGGATATCTGTACTGTCTGGACGTTCAGACCGGCGACTTAAAATGGAAGTTCTTGGGGGGGCCCGAGGATCGTCGGTTACTGGGCAACTCGCGATTGATCAGTAGCTGGCCGGCTCGAGGAGGGCCCATCGTCGCGAACGGGCGAGTCTTTTTCGCGGCGAGCGTCTGGCCGCTGATGGGAACGTTCGTCCATGCCTTGGATGCCGAGACCGGTGAGCTGGTGTGGTCCAACAGCGGTTCGGGATCCATCTACAATCTTCACCAACACAGCGGGGCTGATGCGTTCGGCGGCGTCGCCCCTCAAGGGTACCTGGCGGTGGACGAGGATGTGTTGCTGGTCGCCGGCGGTCGAACACCGCCGGCAGCGTTCGATCTGGAATCGGGAAGATTGAAGTTTTTTCACCAGTCCACGGGGATCGTCGGCAAAGCCGCTGGAGGCTATCGCGTGGCCGTCCAGCAGGGATGGTTCTACAACCATGGCTGGATGTACAGCTTGGAGGATGGTGCGCTGTTTGACGCACTAAATGCGAACGTGCTGACCGACGATGCGGTCTACGTGTTGTCGAACAACGGAGAGCGATTGGATGCGTACGCTCCGCGCCCCGACCAGCAGGAGGTCCAGGTGACCAATCGTCTGGGGCATGGGCAATTGAAGAAAAGGTATTCCCATCGACGACTGTGGCGCGAAGATCTGAGTACCGGTATCGATCGACTGTACCTGCGCGCCGGCGAACGGTTGTACGGTGGATCGGCAGATGGACGGATCGTGGCCATCGATCTGCCGAAAGACGATCAGGCCGCGTCGGTGACCTGGCAGGGGCAGGTCGACGGCGCCGTCTGGGAAATGATCGCTGCGGATGACCGTTTGTTCGTCGTGACCGACGATGGGACCCTGGTCTGCTTCGGGGCCGAACCGGTGACCGAAGCCCCAAAGCATACGACTTCGATGGTTGCGGAATCGGCTGGTCAGTCCGTAGATCAGGCTGACGCGCAGCTTCAAAGGTTGCTTGAACACGCCGCAGACGCTGGCGGATACTGTTTGGTGCTGGGTGCCGGGAACGATCATCTGGTAGACCAACTGGTGCAGCACAGCGACCTGCACGTGATGGTTGTCGATCCGGACCCAGTGCGAGTTGAAACACTTCGCAAACGTTTCACCGATCGGGGTTGGTACGGGCGACGGGTCGCTTGTCACGCAGCCGATCCGCTGACGTTCCCGTTCCCGCCCTACATGGCGGAAATCATGGTCGTCGGCGACCGGTCCGTCTTGGGCGATATCGCGCGAAGCGGCGTGATCGAACGTCTTTTCAAGCCGTTGCGTCCTTACGGAGGCACCGCGTTGCTGCCTTTGGATTCAATCGAACATAACTGGTTGGACGAGTGGATCGCGGCGTCCGGACTGACCGGTGCGGTGCTCGAACGTCAAGACGATATGACGGTGCTGCGGCGGAGCGGACCGCTGCCCGGCGCCGGCCAGTGGACTCACCAATACGCCGATGCGGGCAACACGGTCTACTCAACCGACCAACTGGCGAAAGCACCGCTGGGCGTGCTCTGGTTCGGCGGTCCGTGCAACCAGCACCTGCTGCCGCGACACGGCAACGGCCCGATCCCGCAGGTCGTCGGCGGGCGGTTGGTCGTCCTGGGCGTCGAGACGCTGAGCGCGCGGGACGTGTATACGGGCCGCGAATTGTGGGTAAAGGAATTGCCGGGCATCGGTCATCCATTCACCGATCTGGAGTTCGAAGCGCGATGGCGTATGGGCGCTTATGTTCACATGAGCCAGGCGACGGGGATCGGCGCCAATTATATCGGCAGCCCCTACGTGTCGCTGGCCGATGGCATCTATGTCCGGCACCAGCAACGCATCTTGCGGTTGGACCCGAACACCGGCCAGACGCACAGCCAGTTTGCTTTGCCCGTCGAACCGCAGGCCAGGGCGTTGGACGACTGGGGACATCTGAGCGTTTGGGGCGATCGCTTGATCACCACCGTGCAGCCCCAGATTTTTGATGACCAACCGCTGGGCCGCCAGAACTGGAATGCGCTGTCCAGCAGCCGCCTGGTCGTGCTGGATCGACACAGTGGACAGGTGCTGTGGACGCGTCAGGCTGAACTCGGGTTCCGGCACAATGCGATCGTCGCCGGCAACGGGACGGTGTTCGTCATCGATGGCCTGACTCCGGAAGCTTTGAAACGCATGGCTCGACGAGGCGAGAACGCTGAGGGTGCTTCGGTGCTGGCGCTGGATGCCAACACAGGTCAGCCGCGCTGGACGGTCACCGAGGATGTCTTTGGAACCTGGCTGGGCTACTCCGAAGAACACGATGTGCTGATCCAAGCCGGTCGTCACG
>SKVE01000526.1 GCA_007129635.1 Planctomycetaceae bacterium | reverse complement strand
GTTCGTTGGATGGCGTCGATCGCGACCTGCTGTATGCCGCGGTCAAGGCCGGGTTGCGCAACGAAGACGGACGCGCGCGAGGGGCCCTCGGAACGGTCTACCAGAATCTGGCGTACGAGGAGATCGAGCCACTGTTGCCAGCCATTCACCAGGCAGTGGTCGAACCGGCGCCCAGCGGCATCATGTTTGCGGACGGGATCCGCTTGAGCGGCCTGGAAGTCCTGGCAAAGCACCGGATCGAGGAAGGCATCTCCCTGAGTCTGGATGTCATGGAAATCGAACGTTGGGGCAAGCAGAATCGCATCACCCGATGCCTGGAGATTCTTCAAACGTACGGCGGAGCTGCCAGACCGATCCTGCCAAAACTGGAAGAACTTGAAAAGCAACTACGGGTTCATCCGGAAGCCAAAGGCCTAGCCTCGCAAATCGACCTGGTCCGTCAAACCATCACCGTCATCCAGGCCGACCAGGATGCACCGACGCTGCGCAGCATGAACGATGTCAATAAGTAGCCTGAAGATCCTCCTCGAACGAGGCACTCAACTGCTGATAGACTTCCTCGATGATGCGGCCGTCTACGGAGTGGCGCTGTTGGCTGGCTGCTGCTAGCAGTGCTAGCTCGGCCAACTGGCTGACCCAGCGGGGAATCCCGTCGGTCAATTCCGCAAGACGCTCGGTCGCCGATTCCTCGAAGATGCTGCGCTGGCAGCCGACTTGGGCCAAGCCGGTCTGCAGGTACTGACAGATGTCCTCATGATCCCACGGCTCCAGACGAATTCGCAACTGGGACAACTGCAGCAGATCGGTGCCCAGTCGCGCCATCCGCGAGGATTCGATCGCCAGGATCAGAGTCAGGTGACACGAGTGGGTCTTCAGCAGACGCAGGATCTGCGTCAGTACCTCGTGAGAAGCCTGCTCGGCATCGTCAAAAATCAGGATCGTCGTGCGGTCGGTCAATGCATCGGCCCTTAATCGGTCCTGGATGCGGCGAGCCAACGGAAATGCCTTGTCGTGGGCGCGCGGATTGCAACCCAGGCCTGCAGCCAACGTCCACAAGAAGTCGTGCTGGTCTAAACCGACCAGATTGATCGAGCAGACGGAATGCCCTTGGCGACGCATATCGCGAGCGAACCTCTCCAAGACCATCGTGCGTCCCGTGCCTTCGTAACCGGCCAGGATCCCCAATGATTGCCCTGCTTCGACCAGGAAGCCCAGCCGGGCGAGGGCCTCGTCATGCGTCGGGCTGGTGAAAAAATATCGGTCGCGCTGTTGCACCCCGAACGGACATTCACTGATACCCCAATAAGATCGCTGCATCGTCCAACTCCTCTGCCCATCGATTCCGCAATGTTTCTCTGATCGGTAGAATCGGACGTTCGGCTTCATGAAAACTCGGCGAGTCCCCCTGATGAGCAAAAGATTCTTTGTAGATGAGCCCGTCGTCGGTGAGCGAACACAGTTGACAGGCAGCGAAGCGGAGCATTTGATCCGCGTGCTACGCGCCAAACCGGGCGACGAAATGATTCTGTTCGATGACAGCGGTTGGGAGTATCCCTCGCGCATCGTCGCACTGGGGCGGTCGCTGGTCGATCTGCTCATCCTGCAACGTCAGCAGATCGATCGCGAACTGAGCCCACCATTGCTGTTGGCCGTCGCGCTGCCGAAAGGGGATCGGCAGCGGTGGCTGGTGGAAAAAGTAGTCGAGTTGGGTGTCACCGAATTGATCCCTCTCAAGACGGACCGCGGGGTGGCTCAACCCGTGGATCGTGCGTTACATCGTTTGCGGCGCGCCGTGGTCGAAGCTTCCAAGCAGTGTGGTCGTAACCGGCTGATGACTATCACCCCGCCCATGACCATTTCGGAATGCTTGGCTGCGGCGCCGCATGAATGCCGGTTCTGGCTGGCGCATCCTAGCGATAGCTCTGAACCGCTCCATAAGCTGCTCGCCTCAGCAAAACCTCGCCCCATCCTAGCGATTATCGGTCCCGAAGGGGGGTTTTCCGATCAGGAAATCGCCGCGTGCGGGCCGGAGTGTCAGCGGATCTCGTTAGGTTGCCGAACGCTGCGCATCGAAACGGCAGCCCTCGCTCTGGCGTCCGTCGTGTCGCTGATCGCTCGAACCGACTCGGTCGGTCCGTGGGGGAACATGAAATCCCAACCCTGACGAAAGCATCTCCCAATTCATTTTTTGCCAAAAATTCTCCCAGTGCCTGATGGACTTTAACGATTGCGCAGGATAAACTGCCTGACCTCCGGCTGCCACAGGCCACCATGACCCTCCCGCCGGTGCGATAGGCCCGGCCACTGTGGACGTGCGAATCGAACATTCCACCACGCACGGACGTGGGTTCGTTTTGCGCGATTTTTTTCAAACCGATTGGATGAAGGAGTGTAGATCGATGATGCGATTTCTGCTAGCGGCGATTCTAGTGACCGTGTTTGTTTGCGAAGTGGACGCGCGACCTTGGCGAAGGGCGAGGTCCGGACAATCGGCAGGTGCCGGGACGGTTTATTCGGGCGGTCCCCAGGCGGTGGCCGAGGCGAAAGCACAGCGTGCCGCTGCCATGCGTATCAAGGGGCATCTGGGCGGTGGTTTTGGCGGTGGACGCGCCGAGGGAGTTGGCTTCAGCACCAGTTCGGCTCAACATGCGTTGAACATCTGCTGCTTCACAGGCCAGCGTCCGGTCGCCGGTTCCGCAGTGGTCCGCGGCGCCGATGGCTGGTATGCTGTGAAGATTTACTATTGAGCATCTTGGAGTCAGCATCAATGCTTGCGAG
>SKVE01000687.1 GCA_007129635.1 Planctomycetaceae bacterium | reverse complement strand
CGTTGTTTCAGAATATCCTGCCCGACGCGCTCCTGCACGTAGATACTCAGACCCGCTCGCTCGTCGCTCGGGCCGTGCCGGAGGATCAGCAGGTCATCCGCGAAACGTTAAAGATTCTGGAGCCCGCAGAACCGAGCCCGGACACGCCCGAGTTGCGTTATTACGAATTGACGTTGGCGATGCCCCCGGATTTGCCGGAAGCCATCCAGAAGGTTTCTCCGGGGTCCATCGTCGCGTTGGATCAGAGCGGGATGCGGTTGATGGTCATCGCCTCGCCGTCCGAGCACACCAAGATCGACAAGACGATCCAGACGATGCAACGGACGACCTTTATCCAGGGCCGTCCCCAACTGGCTTCTTACGAGATCACCCCTGACCAACGGCGGCGTTTTGATGCCGTGTGGCCAGCGCTCAGCAAAGAATTGCCTCGAGTCGAGATCATGCCGACGCAAGCGGCGAACATGCTGGCCATTTGGGCCAGGCCTCGCCAGCATGAGGTGATCGCCGAGATCCTCGAAGAACTCAAGACTGCGATCCCTGACGCCGAACGGCTCAAATTGGCGACTTATTCGATCGCTGCGGGCAGCTTGCCCAGCGTTCTGACCATGCTGGAGGCCCTGTACCCAGAAACGAAATTCGTCGCCGACACCGATGCCCAGCGGCTGATGGTTTGGAGTAGCGAGCAGCAGCACGAATCGATCAAAGAGTCGTTGGAAGAACTGCAGGCAACCGAACCGGCTGCCGCCGCCAAGGTCGAGATCTATCCGTTGACCCAAGCCGATCCAAGCTCGACGCTGACCATGCTCCAGTCCCTGCTGCCCGATGCCAAACTGAGTCTGGATCAGCAGAGCGAGAACTTGGTCGTGATGGCTGCGGCCCAGGATCACCAAATCGTTTCAGACATGCTGGCCAAAATGCAACCCGACCAACCGGGGGAACATGCTGCGCGTCTGCTGTTCTACGATGTCGACAAGGAACCATCCACGCATCTGATGGGCATCCTGGAAAACCTGGCACCTCGGGCTCAAATCACGTACGATGCCGAGAACGAGCGGTTGGCGGTCGTCGCAACGCCTGCCGAGCACAGTCGCATCGAAGAGACGCTACGGCAATTCTACGCTTCGGTGCCCGCCAGAAAACCCGTGCTGGCGACGTATCCTCTGCGCGCCGCCGATGCGGCGAACGTGCTGACGATGCTGGAAAAGTTATATCCCGATCTCCAGTTGCTGCTGGATGCCAAAACCGACCGGCTGTTGGTCTGGGGTTCCGCCGACGAACAGGCTTCGATCAAGGAATCTCTGGAAAAACTGCTGGGCGATGGATCACCTCAGTTCACTCCGCAGTTAGAGGTCCACCGGCTGACGGAAGCCGATCCCGACGCGGCCCTGGCGCTGTTGCAGAAGTTGCTGCCCGACGCCCAACTGACGCTGGATGCCAAGACCAATAGTCTGATGGCGCTGGCCGTACCGGCCGACCAGCAGGTGATCCGAACAACACTGGAACAACTGCAAGCCGCCGCGACCGCTCTGGACACGCCGGTCCTGCGGTTCCACCCGCTGTCCCGAGAACCTTCCGCCGACCTGATCAAGGTCCTGAACGACTTGGTCCCGAAGGCCGAGATCACCGGCGACGCCGAAAACCAGCGTTTGACGATTGTAGCCGTACCGGCCGATCACGATCGGATCCAGAGCGTGATCGAGCAGTTCGAGGGAAGCACGCCGCCGGTCGAACAGCCGACCTTAAGAATCTACCCGGCGAACAAGGCCCAGCAACAGCGGTTGACCGCTGTGCTGACACAATTGGCCGCGCAAATGCCCGGGGTTCAAGTGCTGCCGGACGCATCGCAGGACGAGTTGGCGATCTGGGCCAAGCCGACAGACCATGCGCGGATCGCCGAGATGCTCGAGCGGATGGGGGCCGACGGCCTCTCGGATCAGCCGCCGCGATTGGCCGCGTACACGCTGAAGGCGGCCGAACCCGCCACCGTTTCGGAACTGCTGGATCGATTGTTCCCGGACGTCCAGGTGGTGATCGACGAGAATACTCGTCGCGTGATGGTCTGGGCGACCTTGGAAGAACAGGCTCGGATCAGCGAGGCCATCCAGCAGATCGATAGCGGGGAACCGGGCGATTGGCAGCAGGAAGTACGAGCTTATCCGTTGCGAGGCCATGATCCGACCGTCGTGGTCGAGATGCTGAATCAATCCCTGCCCAACGCGCGTTTTTCCAGCGACCCGCAAGCGGGCACGATCCTGGCCTGGGGAACGGGGCAGGAACACGAACAGATTCAGCGGTTGGTCGACCAATTGACGCGGACTCAGGATTCCGCGCAGCGGGCCGTCGTGTACGACCTACAGGCGATCACGGCTGCGGCAGCCGTGGAAATTCTGCAGAACGCGGTGCCGCAAGCGAAATGGACGATCGACGATAAAAACCCTCGCCGGCTCACGGCGTGGGCTCGAACGCACGAACATGATGCGATCGCCGCGGTGCTCCAGGACCTGGATGTCCCCGGGGATCTTCAGGAATCGACAGTCGAGGTCTATTCGATCCCGGCTCGCCGCACTTCGACCACCTACTATCAAATTCAGACGCTGATGGCGGCATTTCCGCAGGCGCGCTTTTCCACGGGCAGCGAACCCGGACAGATTATCGCGTGGGCGTCACCGGAAGAGCACGAGCAGATCCGCGCGTTGATCACGCGGATGAAGACGCCCGACGCCGACGAGGCGCCAAAGATGGTGGTCTATTCTCTGCAATCGATGGACGCTGAAGAGGCGATG
>SKVE01000548.1 GCA_007129635.1 Planctomycetaceae bacterium | reverse complement strand
GTTTTTAGGGTTGGCAGCCCTGGTTATTGCTTTGGGGGCCACTTGGCTGATCGTCCGTTTTTCCGGACAAGTTGACAACGCAGAGCTGGCGGTTGGCGACCTGCCCAGCGAAGGGCACAGAGTCCGAGGAAACGGGCAGCCCTCAGTGGCGGTTGGGCACGATGATCCGGCGGGCGCCGCAGTTCGCTCGACGGAGATCCATCGTTTGAAGGGAGTTCATCCGCACGAACCGCCAGTGATTTTGCACACGACCGCCCACGCTTTCGCGGCCTTCGCGGATGGTTCTCGGGTTGTCTGCGCCAACTACAAGTTTGCCGAACTGTGGGATCTTACAACGGGCGAGAAGATCCTGTCCCTGCCGCATCCAGAGATCGTTCTCGCATGTGCGATTTCGCCTGACGAAAAGTCGCTATTGACGGTAACTACGGGGCGAACTAGCCCTGTCCGGCTTTGGAGTCTCGTGTCTGGTGAAATCGTGCGGGAGTACCCGAGTCCATTTGAGGGCAATTGCTCTGCCAGCGAGACGGAGTCCCGCGACTCGAGTGGCTGGAACCTGTGGGATAACCCAAGAACCTGGCGCTTTCCTCGAAGGGGCTATCTCCCTGAGACGGGCTTCGGCTTTACCGCGGTTGCGTTTTCTCCGAGGGGTAACCTTGTTGCCGCTGGGTGTGAGGATGGAACCATTCTGTTTTGGAACGTACAAGAACAGCAGGAGGCACAACGGATCATGGGTAATGGCAAACGCTTGATCTTGCTTCTCTTTTCGCCGGACTGAAATCGACTCTTGACCGCAAGCCTGACTGATGTGATTCAACTCTGGGACGTAAGCAATGCTGCCTTGGTAAGAGAATTCGAGGAGAGTCGGGACAATGGCCGCAATCTGACGTTCAGGATTGCTGCCGCATTCGCCGGAGATTCTGCTCAGTTCGCGTTCTATGGTCCAAGAACGAAGGCCATCCATGTCTGTGACGCTCTGACTGGTAGGGAGTTGCGGCAACTCGCCAAGCCGAATCGCCGGCTTTCCTTTTGCGGAGGCATGGCATTCGTATCGGACGATACTAAGCTAGTTAGCGACGCTTCGTGGGAAATCATGCTATGGGACTTGGCGCAGGCTACGCTCGTCCGTTATCATCGGGTTCCTTCCGTCGTGTTCAGTCATTCACCGGCTTCTGTTGAATTCGTCCGGTTTCTCCCTCGTATTGGTTCCGTGATGGCCGTGGAAGTTCAAAACGTCAGCGATACAGGCCACGACGACTGGACGATAATATCGATCGTGCCTCTCTCGGCATTCCGAGAGGTTTACCGGCGCTGATGTGATCACTGCCCAATGGACGCCCTTTACCTATTCCGCCACAGCGTCCACCAGGACGTGGAGATCCGGTACTCGCTTCGCTCGCTGGCGAAGCATGCGCCGTATATCCGCAAGGTATGGATTTTCGGGGACCGTCCGGCGTTTCTTTCGGATGATACCACGCGGATCGAACACGTTCCGCACGAGTACGTCGCGCGCGTGGGGGATTTCCGCACGCCGGTCACGAATTATTTCCTGATGCTGTACCTGTCGTCGCTGATTCCGGATTTGGACCACGAGTATCTGCGGTTCAGCGACGACTACTTCCTGCTGCGGCCGTACGGAATCGACGAGGCGCGGCGGGTGCGTTATTTGCAGGATTTGTCCCAAGTCAAAAGCCGCGGCGGTGGGCTGTGGCGCGATTCGCTGTGGCGCACGTATGATCTGCTCAAGCGTCTGGGGTACACGGGTTACAACTTCGAGACGCATACGCCGTCGTACTTCCGCCGCCGCTGGGTGTTCGAGGCTTACTGCAAGTTCCGCGACTATGTCACGCAGGACCGCTGGTACGGGATGCTCGGCATCACGGCGATCCTGAACCACGCCTACCGGCACCAGCGTTTCGATCTGGTGCATCTGGAAGCCGAAGGCTCGCGGGCCGGGTTTTGGGGCAAACCGCCTGCGGACCGCCAGACGGTGGCCGCAGCCTGCCGCGGCAAAACGTTCCTGAACTTCGATGACGAAGCCTTCGGCTCCGTCCTACACTGCTGCTTGGCCGAACAATTTCCCCGCCCCTGCTGTTACGAACGCCCGGATGAGAGTGCCGATCGTGCCGGAGCGGTCGCTCACGTGGGTGTTCCTTCGCCCTGACTGCCCATGGGACGCGGAACGAAGTCTATTCCCTTGCCTGAAACTCGCTTGCCCCGCATTCCCCAGCTCCCGACGACTGCCTGCAGCACGACTGGGCAACGTGCCCACGTTCCGTTATATTGACCAGGACGCGATCACCGATTTCGCCGGCCGCGTCACCGGAATGACCTATGATGCGGCGGGGCGGCTGACAACGGTCACCCGGCCGGACCCGGACGGGTCGGGCAGCCCGGAAATGCAGTTCACTTACGACAGTGCCACGAACCTGATGACCAGCTATACCACGGCCACCGGTGCGACGACGACGCTGCAGTACGATGCGGCCGGTACGCTCAGCAGCCGCGTCGAACCGGGCGGCGCCACGTACGAACTGAGCGCCGCGCTGACCGCCGGATGGGCCGACATTTCGGCCGGACAAGGCACCTACGAGAACCCGGCCCCGCTGCTCAGGACCGCCGACGTCGCCGCCACTCGCACCGATCCGCTCAGCGCCGGCAGCAGCGCGACGGTCGACCGCTTCGGCTTCCCGACCAGCCAGACCGACGCGCTGGGACACGTGACCCGGATGGACCGGGATCACGAAGGCCGCGTCACGCGGTTGGTCCAGCCCGATCCGGACGGCC